>NZ_JBBNNA010000018.1:0-46911 GCF_040098065.1 Collinsella sp. CLA-JM-H32B
ACCTGGAACATGGGAGACGGCGGTCGACGAAACTGGAGAGGAGGTATTACGAGCTCCTGTGCGAATTGAAGGGAGCGCTCCCGCAAACTGCCTATTGACAACTTATAGGAGCGTCGGTTTTGTTTTTGCAATTTTCTGTATGGTCGGAGGTTCGCTATCCAGCCCCGTAATCCGGCATGGTTTTGTTCGTGGCGGTACAACCGCGCGTTTAAGCGCGGGGCCGGCGGGGCATTTTTGCCTCGCCGGCCCCCATTCCAGCGCTATACCAGCCCCATTCCAGAGCTATTCCGGCTTGGTTTCTACCGTGGGAGTCTTGTTCGCCGCAACTGGAGTACGAGCGGTGTCCATAGTCAGGCAGTGTTTGGGGCAGCTCTCGATGCACTCGCCGCACACCACACAGGCGTACGGGTCGATCGACCACGTCCCACCCTTGCGATCGACCGCGAGCGCGCCCGCCGGGCAGCGACGCGCGCACATGCCGCAGCAAATGCACACGTCCATGTCGTTGACGATATGCCCGCGCAAGCGCTCGGGCGCCGTAAGCTTCTCCTGCGGATAGCACACCGTGACCGGCCGCTTGACCATAGAACCCAAGGCCGTCTTGGCAAATGTCAGTAAACTCATGCCGCGCCTACCTTTCCGTGCAGCTAATGCAGGGGTCGATGGTCAGGATAATCATGGGCACGTTGGCAAGGAGCACGCCCTGCAGCGCATGCGTCAGACCTGCCAGGTTCTGCGACGTCGGCGTGCGCACGCGAAAACGGTCCAGGCTCTTGGTGCCGTTGCCGCGCACATAGTAATACGCCTCGCCGCGCGGCTGCTCAATCACAACCTCGCCACGCGCGCCGTCGGCCGGCGTGAGCTTGGTGCGCCCACCGATGCCGTCGTGCGGAATCTTGCCCACAAGCTCCTTGATGATGTCCATGGCCTGCGTGACCTCGGCACAACGCACCTGGCAGCGGGCATAGCAGTCGCCGTCGGTCGCCACGATAGGCTCAAACGCGGCCAAGTCCGCATAGGCGCCGTCGCCGAACATGCGCACGTCGTAATCCACGCCCGAAGCGCGCCCGAATGGGCCGACCATCGAAAGCTCCAGCGCGTCCTTCTTGCTGATCACGCCCACGCCATGCAGGCGCTCGCCGCAGCTATTGTCGTCCAAAAACGTATGCACCAGGGCCTCGTAGTCGGGACGCATGGCGTCGAGCGTCTGGACAATACCCACCAGCTCGGAGTCCTCGATGTCATGCTTAAGGCCGCCGATCTCGTTAATCGAAAGAATCACGCGCCCGCCGCACGTGCTCTCGAAGATCTTAAGAATCTGTTCGCGCAGCGTCCACGACCGATAGAACAGCGCCTCAAAGCCAAAGGCATCCGCGAGCAGGCCCAGCCACAGCAGATGCGAGTGGATGCGCGAAAGCTCGTGCAAAATGGTGCGGATATACTGCACGCGACCGGGCACCTCGATGCCGAGCATGCGTTCGCAGGCGCTAGCATAGCCGCAGCTGTGGCCCACGGCGCAGATGCCGCAGATGCGCTCGGCGATGTAGCCAAACTGATGCATATCGCGCTTTTCGGTGAGTTTCTCGAGCCCGCGGTGCACAAAGCCGATCTGCGGAATTGCCTCGATGACGCGGTCGTCCTCGATAACTAGGTCCAGATGAAGCGGCTCGGGCAGCACCGGGTGCTGCGGGCCAAACGGAATAACGGAGCGATGTGCCATGGACCTTACGCCTCCTTTTTCTGCTTGTCGCGGGCGGCCTTGGCGGCAAGCGCCGCGCGGACCTTGGCTGCTTTCTCGGGATCCATGGCGGCGAGCTTTGCCTCCATCTCGGCAGCCTTGAGCGCGGCCTTCGCAGCGGCATCGTCATGCTGAGCATCGGAGCCGGCAGCCGCAGCGGGCTGGGCGACGGCAGCGCCCGCAGCATCGCCGACACCCGCAGCGCCCTCCCCCGCAGCGGCCGTGGCAGCGGCGGCCTTCTCGGCCGCAGCCTTGCGCGCCTTAGCCTCGGCAGCGGCACGGACCTTCATGGCCTTCTCGCGCGCGGCCCTCACCTCGGGCGTGATCACACTCATGGGCTCGGCAGTCGAGACCTGGTAGAAAAAGCCCTTAAAGTCAATCTGCATGTCAGTGATGGCAAGACCAAACAGGTCATGCGCCTCGTTCTCAAACGGGAACACCGCCGGATAGTACGAGCTGATGGACGGAATCTCCTGGTACCGGTCGATACCCTCGACCACCAGGTTCTCGATCGCATAGTTGCCGTCCTGCGCGATATGCTCCCGAGCAGCGCGGACGTTGATGAACGTATAGACCAGGCGATACGAGCCGTCGTCCACACAGCGCTCGGCGTGCATTTGCACAAAGCGCGCGCCGACGCCCTTGAGCGCCTGGACATGCGACAGAAGCTCGTCGATCCCGACGGTGGTATAGATTGCCTTTTGCATTACTCGGCCTCCTTTGCAGCGGCTGGCGCACCGTCAGCCGTACCTGCGTCGACACCGGCCCCGGCCCCCGCAGCCACAAACCCATCCTCGCCCAGCTCAACGCCACCGTCCCAGGTTGCGGCACCGCCCACGGTGAGCGGGTCGCCGCCGGCGCGCATCACGGCCTCCTTCTGGTCCAGGATGCCGCACGCCTCCACGATGGCATCGATCACCGCCTCGGGACGAATGGCGCACCCGGGCGCGTACACGTCCACGGGAATCGCGCGGTCCACGCCGCCGATCACGTTATAGGCATCGCGGAACACGCCGCCCGAACACGCGCAGATACCGCAGGCCACCACGCACTTGGGCTCGAGCATCTGGTTGTAGATCTGGCGCACGACGGGCAGGTTCTGGGCATTGACCGAACCCGTCACCAAAAAGATATCCGCATGCTTGGGGTTGCCGGTGTTGACTACGCCAAACCGCTCCGCATCGAACAGCGGCGTGAGCGAGGCCAGCACCTCGATATCGCATCCGTTGCAGCTCGAGCCGTCGTAATGAATAACCCACGGCGAGCGCGACATTTTATGATCCATAAACGCCGCCTCCTAAATAAACACGTCGACGAGGATGGGCATAAGGTTGAGCAGGCCAAACACCAGCGCCACGCCCCAGCCGAGCTTAAAGCAGCTGCGCCAGGTGCTGCGTGCGAAGGTGTTGTCGATCAGCACCTCGACAAAATACGTCGCGGCCATCACGACCAGGGCGACCACCCAGCTCACCGGGTTGTCCCAAACAAAGAACATGCCCACCCACATCAAAAACAGCACGGTCTCGCACCAGTGCATAAGGGTCATCTTGGCCAGCGTGCCGCCGCTCATCTCGGTGGCGACGCCCTGGACGATCTCCTGATGCGCGTGATGCGAGTACGAAAGGTCAAACGGCGACTTGCGCAACTTGATGGTAAGCACCGCGAGCAGCGCGAGGAAAATGGGCGCGCTGTACACGATGATGGGGGCCGACTGCCCCGTCACGGCGATGGAATCAAAGCTATCGGTGGCAAGGTACAGGCCCACGCTCATCAGCAAAACGGCAGGCTCGTAGCTCATAACCTGCAGCAGCTCGCGGTCGGCGCCGACCTGGGCAAACGGGCTTTGCGTCGAGGCGGACGCCAGCACCACAAAGATCGCGGCGAGCGTCACCATAAAGGCGCACAGCAGCGTGTTGGAACCCGACACAAAGATGCCGCCGCCCACGACGGTAAAGATGAGCGCGCACGCCATGTAGGTATCGTCCATGGTGTTTACGCTGGCAGGGGCCTTGCGCAGCAGCTTGGCAACGTCGTAGAAGGGCTGCAGCAAGCGCGGGCCCACGCGGCCCTGCATACGGGCGGACAGTTTGCGGTCAATGCCGTCGATCAGGCCACCAACCAAAGGCGCCAGCAAGGCAAACGCCACGGTGCCAATAAAGATGCCCACGACGCCCGAGCCTTCGAAATACTTGCCGCGCAGCACCGAGGGCGCGCTCATGGCAAGCCGCTCGGGCCCAATCCACGCGCAACACAGCAGCGCAAACAAGATAATGCTATAGCACACGACGCTACCCACGGGGCTAATACGCTTCTCGCCAAGGGCGTCCTCCGAGTACCAATTGCGCTTTTCGGCCTTCACCTCGCGACCCATCGAGCCGCGGAAATGGCGGTAATTGTCGGTTCCCACGCCCGAAAGGTACACGTTGACGTGCGGTTTGTTGCTCACGCGGAACGACGTCAGCAGCACCACGGCGATAAACGCCACGATAACCACCATCAGATACATGGCGTCCTTGCCGATAACGTACGGCACGCGGCCAAACACCATGGCCAAGTAAGGCGACACCAGACCGCTCGAGATAACCGGGAATGCCACGCAGCACAGAATCAGCAGTGCGGCGATGGTGTTGAGGGCCATCCATTCGGTCTTGTGGACATTGACCTCAACGTTTTGAGCCGTGGGGTCGACGCCCGAAAGCTTGGCAAGCCACTTACCCCAGAAGAAGAACGTCGCGGCCGAGCCAAAGGCCAGCACCATGATCATGAGCACGTTGCCGGTCTGGGCAAACGCCACCAGGGCGCCCCACTTGGACACGAGCATGCCAAACGGCGCCACAAACATGCCCATGATGCCCAGCATCATCAGGCGCGTCAGGTGCGGCATGCGGCTGAACATACCGTCCATGTCCTCGATATTGCGGCTGCCGATATGATGCTCGGCCGTGCCCACGCACAGGAACAGCAGCGACTTGGCCACCGTGTGGAACAGGATCAGGAAGATGGCCGCCCATACGGCCTCGGGCGCGCCGACGCCCAGGCAGGCACTGATGAGGCCCAGGTTGGAGATGGTGGAGTACGCGAGCACACGTTTGGCGTTGCTCTGCGAGATGGCCATGAGGGCAGCGAGCAAAAACGTGATGGCACCCACACTTGTGACCATAAAGCCCGTCACGGGATAGATGGCATAGAGCGGGCTCAGCTTGACCATCAGGAACACGCCGGCCTTGACCATGGTTGACGAGTGCAGCAGGGCGCTCGTGGGCGTGGGGGCAACCATGGCACCCAACAGCCAAGTGTGGAACGGCATCTGTGCGGCCTTGGTGAGTGCGGCGAGCGACAACAGGATGACCGGCATCACCAGCAGCGCGGATTGCGCGGTTCCGGCGCCGGAAAGATCGATCATGCCCGAGATGGTCAGCGGCATGCCGTTAACGTGCAGGTACATGAGTCCGGCCAAAAACGCGATGCCGCCCAGCATGTTGAGGATAATCTGGGTGAAGGCGTTCTTGATGGCCTCGGGCGTGCGCGTGTAGCCAATCATGAGGAACGAGCACACGGTGGTGATTTCCCAGCCGCAGAACAGCCACTCAAGGTTGTCGCTCGTCACGATGACGAACATGGCCGAGAGGAACAGGAACATGAGCGCCAGGAACTGCGGGCGACGGTCGGGCGCGGTCTGCCCGTGCAGCGCGGCCTCGTGCTCGTCATGGGCCTGGAAGTCCTTCATGTAGCCCAGGGCATACACGCAGATGAGGCTGCCGACGATGCCGACGGCAAGCACCATGATCACGCTCATGTAGTCCAGGTAGAGCGGCGTCGCCGTGACGGCTTCGGCCGCGGGCAGCGTCATGGCTGCAAAGGCAAGCGAGCCCACCAGCTGGACTATGCCGAGCACCGTGGTAAGTGCGTTCCTATATTTGTACGCGTTGTACAGGATGACGGCGCACAGGATGACATCGATGGCGGAGCTGATGATCGAGAGCACATGCGAGGCGCCGGGGGCAACCTCAAAGCTCTGCGGACCCGTGCCAAAAAACATGACGGCGACTACAACTGTCACCGCCATAATAATGCCGGAACCTATGAGCCCCACCGCATCGCGGGCGCGGTCACCGCGAGCGAGCAGCATGCCCAGCGCCGGTACCAGCGGAAACAGGGTAAGGAAATACAGTAGCGTCATACCATCACTCCCCCATGCAAAAACGCTGCAATTGTTTAACGTTATAGCTCAATTGAGGAGCAACGGCGGCAGGTTTTCGGTCAACTGGGGAGTTTTAGGCGTACGGGGCAAGGGCGTGTCCGCTTTGGAGCAGAGAGGCGACGCTCCCCCTATTGCAGCGATGGGCGCGCGGGCACTGCACGCGGTTTATTGGCCACTTTGAAGGATGTCCCGATAGGCACGCGGCGATCCGAAAAGTCGGCACGGCAAGAAAAATGCGCCCCCGTGGGCGCACCATCCCGTTCGCTATTCCGCCTTTTTAACGCGCGGCTTGCGACCCCGCGGCTTATCGACCAGCGCCGCCTCGCCGCCGTCGCGGTACAGGCGGCACCAAGCCTTGACCGAAGACTCGCTAGGAATCTTGTACTTGATCATGGCCTCGCGAACCGTCAGGCCGTTTTCCAGGCGATCCTTTACCACGGCGAGCTTGACGTCGTACGAATACGTGCGGTGATGCGAGCCCGCGTTAAGCACTGCGTCGGCACCGCCCACGGCGTATGCGCGAGCCCACTGACGAGCCGTGGCCTGGGGAATGCTGAGCTCCGCGGCGAGGGCACGATGACCGACCCCCTCTTGGAGGACCTCGACGGCACGCTGCCTAACCTCGGGCGCATGCGTGCGAGTCCTTGTTGCTTCTGACATACCTGCCACTTCTTAGCCCTAAACGTTTACCTGTTTTCTTACGTGCATGTTAGATAGTAGCATTTTGCTGTTTGCTCAAAGCAGTTAATTAAAATAGACGCGGCATTATCTGGGCATTTGACACCTATTTACGGCGTTTCTTTATCGATTATTTACGCTGGTAGCTAGCTCGCAGCTAATCGTCATTCGTTTGCCAACAAAATTGGCATCTCTTTATGTCCTTTGGTCTAGAGGGAATAGTTATTAAACCCTCCCCCAATAATTTTGAGCGGCCTGCAAGGTAGTAGATGTCCTCACTCCTCATGATTACCGCGCATTGCCATCCATCAGAGCAAAACAAAAAGGCGGGGCCTGCTGCGCTTGCAGACCCCGCCCCGGTTGACACCCGATGGGACGCAGCCGGGCGAGGCGGATCCGTGCTACCGCCCCGCCCCGCCGCGATGTTCAACTACAGCTCGTTGGCCGCGTGATACGCCGTGCGAATGGCGCTCGCAATGTCGGCAGTGCGCTCGCCCGAGCAGTCGCCCACGCAGGTCACGGGCACCGTCACGCCGTCCAGGTCAAACGCGTTGGCCTTGGAGCCCACGGCCATCACCACGTAATCGCAGGCGATCTTCACCGGCTCCTCGGCGCCGTCCTCGGTGGTGCGAATGGCCTCCACGCCCTCGTCGGTAATGGCGGTCAGGCGGGTCTTCACGTGCTGCTCCACGTTGTGCTCTGCAAAGTCGCTCATAATCAGCGGCAGAATGGTCTCGGACTCGCCCGCGGCAATCTTGTCGAGCATCTCCACGATCGCCACCTCGCAGCCGTGCTGCAGCAGGTACTCGGCAGTCTCGGTGCCCACCAGGCCGCCGCCAATGACAGCGACGCGGCCCGTAAGCTCCGCCTTGCCGGCCAGCACGTCCCAGCTCGAGACGACCTTCTCCGAGTCGGCACCCGGAACGGGGATAACCACGTCGTGCGCGCCCACGGCCACAATCGCGGCGTCGGCGGCGTTGAGGTCCTCAGTAGTAGCGGCATGGTTGAGCTCAACCTTCACGCCCAGGCCGGGCAGAATCTTCTCGTAATACTCGACCGAGCGCATGATCTCGTCCTTGCGCGGAGGCGCGGCCGCCAGCACAATCTGGCCGCCCAGATGATCGCTCGCCTCGTAGACGGTCACATCGTAGCCGCGCTTGGCCGCCACGCGTGCGGCCTCCAGGCCGGCAATACCGCCGCCCACCACGGCGATCTTCTTGTCGCCCTCGCCCGGCTTGATGGCGACGGTCGCCTCGTCGCCGTTCTCGGCGTTGAGCACGCACGAGATGTACTTGCGGTTTTGAATCGCATCGACGCAGCCCTTGTTGCAGTTGAGGCACTCGCGGATGGGCTCACCCGTGGCAGCCTTCAGCGCAATGTCGGGGTCGCACATGAGCGAGCGGCCATAGGCGATGATGTCGGCCGCGCCGTCTTCCAGAATCTTCTCGCCGGCCTCGACCGAGATGACACGGCCCACGGTTGCCACCGGCACGGAGACCAGGGCCTTGACGCGCTCGGCCACGGGCAGCGTCCAGTTGTAGGGCATGGCGCCCATGGGCGGAATGGTGTCGCCCATGTTGCCGGTGTGGTTGGCCTGTGCAACCTGGATCATGTCGATGCCCGCGCCCTCGAGCAGCTTGGCGAACTCGCAGGCCTCGTCAGGCTGCAGGCCGCCCTTGCCGCGCGGCGTGCCGTCGGGGTTCTCCATGATCACGGGGAGCTTGTACTCCACCATCAGCTGCGGCGCGGCTTCCTTAATGGCAGCGACGACCTCGAGCGCGTAGCGAACGCGGTTCTCGAACGAGCCACCGTACTCGTCGGTGCGCTGGTTGAGGATGGCCGAGCACAGCGAACCCACCAGGCGATCGCCGTGGACCTCGATGGCGTCGATGCCGGCCTGCTGCGCACGGGCGGCCGAGGCAGCGATGGCTTCCTTGATCTGTGTGAGCTGTTCTACGCTTGCCTCGTTCACAAAGTGCTGCATGTCGTGGTGCAGCTTGGCGTAGGCCTGATTGCGGATCTCGTTGGACTCGGCCATCTTGGCGGCAAAGGTCTCCTCGTCGCCGGCGGCCTTGGCCTCCTGCGCGGCCTTGGCAGCGGCCATGGATCCCATGACCATGCGGCCGACACCGGGCACGTCATACTCGGGGTGGAACAGCTGCAGCGCGACCTTGGCGCTGTGCTTGTGGACGGCGTCGGCCAGTGCCTTAAACGTAGGGATCTGGGCGTCGGTTGCCAGCTTGGGCGTGGGGCTCGCGGTCATGACGGGAGCGACGTCGCCGATGACGATGTAGCTCACGCCGCCACGGGCCAAGCGCTCGTAAAAAGCCAGGCTGCGCTCGCCAATGGAGCCGTCGCGCTCCTCGTAGCCGGTGGTCAGCGGCGGGAACATAATGCGGTTTTTGAGCTCAAGGGGGCCAACCGTAATGGGCTGGAGCAGCTTAGATGCAGGTGCGGTCATGGATATTCCTCTCTTGTAGGCGCGACGGCGATGATGCCGCGTAGTTGTCTAGAGGATATGGCATGGGGGTACGACAGCACAACGAAAATCGGCGAATATCAGGTGGCGGCAGGTGGATGGGACGGGGCGGCCCGTCGGTTTGTCTCAATCTGTAACAACCACTCGGCAAAACCGGGTCTTGCTGTTACAAATCAAGATATTCCTCTCAACCCATCCTCAACAATCTAGATCTGTAACATCTAGACCTACTTTTGACCCCAACCTGTTACAGATCGAGACAAACCAAACCCGCCTGCTAGAAAATCTCAATCTATAACAACAACTCGGCAAAATCCGTTCCTCGTGTTACAGATTTAGACAAACACGACCCAACCCACCGGTATATCTCGATCTGTAACACCTAGCCGCCCAAATCGGGTCTAGATGTTACAGATCGAGATTTTGTTTGAGAGGCCGAGAATTGGACCGAAAACACGGTCCCGAAATAACAAAAAAGCTCGCCGGCTAGGCCGACGAGCTGCAAGTTCTTGGTCGCGGGGGCAGGATTTGAACCTACGACCTCCGGGTTATGAGCCCGGCGAGCTACCAGACTGCTCCACCCCGCAATGTCTGGGCGCCTCATGTGCGCAAGAAAGAATATTACGTGGGAGTTCGGTAAACGGCAAGGAAAATCTCGTAGAGCATAATTCCTTCATATTTAAACCCCTCAGTCCATATCACTGTAACCGAATCGCAGCCGAGCGCCGCCGGCGGCGCGTATACAATGGTGCGCGTCCTTTTACGCCGACACCTGGAGTAGACATGCTGCTCGCTATCGATATGGGAAACACGCAGACGGCCATGGGCCTGTTTGACGGAGACGAGCTGGTGCAGTCGTGGCGTATGCCCACCGACCGCTCCTATACCGCCGACGAGATCCACGTGCGCCTGATGGGCTTCTTTAAGATGTACGACCTCTCGCTCGGCGCGGTCGACGCGATCGCCTTTGCCGGCGTGGTGCCACAGCTCTCGCGCGAGTGGCACGCCGTGGCCAACCGCATCGCGGCAGACGCCATCGTCATTGGGCCGCAGACGGCGGCCGTAACCAAGCTGCGGGCGGCGCGCCCCCAGGCCGTTGGTGCCGACCGCATCGCCAACGCCGTTGCGGCCGAAACTTTCTACGGCGCCCCGGCGATCGTGGTGGACTTTGGCACCGCGACCAATATCGACGTCATCGATGAGGACGGCTATTACATTGGCGGAGCGATCGCGCCGGGCATCCGCATCTCCATGGACGCGCTTGCCGCCCGTGCCGCCAAGCTCGCCAGCGTTCCGCTCGAGGCGCCCGAGCACGCCATCGGCCGCGATACCGAGGAGTGCATCAAGGTGGGCGCCGTGATGGGCGCCGCCGCCATGACCGAGGGCTTGGTCACGCGCATGAAGCGCGAGCTGGGCCGCGAGGACGCCACTGTTATCGCCACGGGCGGTCTCGCCGGCATCGTCGCCGATTCGACCGATGCCTTCGACGTGGTCGACGGTCAGCTCACCATTAAGGGCATCTGCGAAATCTACCGCCGCATGCAGGAGCAGGGGTAGGACAGGGGCCTAAGTCGAGCACGAGCACGAGCGGCGGACTAGGCAACACATCGGCCCTATTCCTCAAAAACGAAAATTATTCAGTTTTGAGGAATAGAGTCGCGATGCCGCCCCGCAGCCGCGCAAAGACCCTCCCCGGCACAGGCCGAGGAGGGTCTTATTGTCATCGTTGTCTTTGAGCGCTGGCGCCCCGCGTTACAGCCCGCGAATCCGTACGGCCTCGGGCGGAAACTCCTGCTCGCCAGCGTCGGTCTTGATAGTCGCGCGGCCCCAGATGTCCAGGCCCGCGAACACGCCCACCGCGAGCGGCAGGCCGTTGGACGACACCGCCGCAACCTGGCGTCCCAGCAGCGGCACCATGTCGAAGTACTCGCCCAGCACGGGAGCCAGCGGCCCGGCAGCACCCTGTGGCGTGTTAGCGGCAACCGCCCAGGCGTCAACGCGAGCGAGCACCGCCGCGGCCAATGCCTCGACCAGCGCTTCGTCAGCCACATCCACGCCGAGCTCGCCTAGCGCCGCACGCTCAACATCCACCGTCACCGCGGCAAACATGCCTGCAGCACCAGCGCCACCGTTGACGGCAACGCGCGCAAACGGGGTCTCAAACGTGGGCGCGCCGCACACAATATCGCTCGGCCACTGAATGCCCACCTTGCCGGCAAGGTCCAGCCCCGGTGCCGCAGCCGTTCCCACGAGCGCGTCCATCATGCCCATCGCGGCCACAAACGGCAGGCCGTGGAAGGCATGCATATTCACATCCGGACGCACGACCAGCGAAAACGTCAGCGATGCATCGCCCACGCTCCAGGCGCACCAACCCGCGGACTTGCCCTCGCGACCCGCATCGCGCGCGGCGTCGAGCTCAGTGCCAGCGGTTACAGCGTTCATCTCAATCATCTACATACGCCCCAATTCGCCCACGATATGGCCCACGCGATCCTCGGGTTCCTTGACCTCGACGCCGTTGTAGCGGAAGAACCGCGCCGGGTCGTGCATCAGGTCCTCGAGCGGCACCAGCACAAAATCGCGCTCGCCAATGAGCGGATGCGGCAGGCGCAGCTTCTTGCCGCCGTGGGTCTCGCCATCCATCCACAGCAGGTCCAGGTCGATGGTGCGCGGGCCGTTGACCTTGGCCTTCTTGGAGCGGTCGCGCCCCAGCTCGGCCTCGATCTTCATAAGCTCGTCGAGCAGCACCAGCGGCGCCAGCTCGGTCTTAATCTCGATGACGGCATTGGCAAAGGCGTCCTGGCGCGTCTCGTAGGCCGGTTCGCTCTCGTAGATGCGTGAGCAGTTGGACACGCAGGTGAGCGGGATTTCGGCGATCATGTCGCGTGCGGCGCGGATGTTGTCGCAACGATGCCCCAGGTTGGAGCCCACGGCCACAAACGCGCGACGCGGCTGCGGCTTAGCAACAGCCCAGTAACCGTTCAGGAACTGCGCAAAGCCCGCGACGTCGTGCACGCGCACAATGTTGGCACCGGCCTGGATAGCGCCCAGGCACACGCCGAACGTGGCGGCATCGCGCTCGGCGGCCTCGGTCACGCCCGAGACAGCGCCCACAAAGCGCTTGCGCGACACGGCGCACATGAGCGGATAGCCCAGCGACGCCATCTTGGCGGTCTCGCGCTGGATGACGATATCCTCGTTGGCCGTCTTGCCAAAGCCCGGGCCCGGATCGATGCAGATGCGGTCGCGCGACACGCCGGCGTGGATGAGTGCGCGGGCCTGATCGGACAGAAAGCCCATGACGCGGCGCATGATGGGCGCCGAATCAGGCAGGGTAAAGCGGCGAAGCTGCGAGGTGGGAACATAAGCCTCCTCGCGGCGGGCGCTGCGGCGCATCATGGCGGCCAGGTGATCGCTGGGCTCCGGCGAGGACTCAGGGTTCGCGGCGGCCTCGGCGACAGGGGCGGCCTCTTCGGCAGCCGGTGCCTCCTGCTTCTGCTCGTCCGTAGGCTCGGACGCGGGCTCCGGATCGCCAAACGGCAGCGAGGGCTGCACCACGCCACCCGGCAGCTTGGCCTCCGTCTTGGGCTCGCCCAGCAACTTGCCGCGGCGACGGCGGGCAGGCTTCTCCGCCTCGCGCGCGGCCTCAGCAGCTGCCTCGCGCGCCTTCTCGGCAACAAACGCCGCGGCAGAGGTATCGAGCTGCACCGTCGCGTGCGTACGGGCGGGAGCGGCGACCTCACCGGCGTGCATCACGATAACGCCGCAGGTACTCGTCTTAACAAATTCGACCATCTTGGGGTCGGTGAATCCCGTCACGTCGTTGACGATCGAGGCGCCGCAGCGCACGGCCGCCTTGGCAACCGCCACGTGGCGCGTGTCAATCGAGACGATGGCGCCCTCTTTGGCCAGCGCGCGTACCACGGGCAGCACGCGGCGAGCCTCCTCGTCGGGGTTGACCGGGGTAAAACCAGGGCGCGTGGACTCGCCGCCCACGTCGATGATGTCGGCGCCGGCGTCGAGCATCGCCAGGCCGTACTCGATGGCGGCATCCGGGTCGAAGTGCTCCCCGCCGTCGCTAAACGAATCGGGCGTCACGTTGAGGACGCCCATGATGCGCGGACGGTCAAAGCTGAGCTCGTACTTTCCGCACCGCCATGTCTTGCTATCGTTCGCCATGAACATCCTCCTCAAATGCCCGCGCCGCCGCGCTCGGGCGCAGGCGGCGGGGTCGCTTTGCAATCAGTCTTTCTATTGTATCCGCGCACACGGGCTAGAACGCAAACGCGGCCGCGATGTCGCAAGAAATCAGCAGGTCGGCATTTGCATCCTGATCGGTGGGAGCAAGATTGCAAATGGCCAGCGTATCGCCGGTAAAGTAACGCGTAAGGCCTGCCGCCGGATACACCACGAGCGAGGTCCCGCCCACAATGAGGGCATCGGCCGCAGCGATGGCGGCAACGGCGCCGGTCAGCACATGCTCATCGAGCGGCTCCTCATAGAGCACCACATCGGGCTTGATGCGCCCACCGCACGCAGGACACACGGGTACGCCCGCGGCGTCCTCGTGCTCGCGCGAGCAAATCCACTCGGCGCTATAGACCGCGCCGCACGACTGGCAAATGTTGCGATGGACCGATCCGTGTAGCTCGAACACGCGCTGCGAGCCAGCCATCTGATGCAGACCGTCGATATTTTGCGTCACCACGGCATTTAGCTTACCGGCGTGCTCCAGCTCGGCCAGCTTGGTGTGGCAGCGGTTGGGCTTGGCGCCAAGCGCAATCATCTTGGTGCGGTAGAAGTCGAAGAACTCGGCCGGATGTGCCTCATAAAAGCCATGCGAGAGCATAGTCTCGGGCGGGTAGGTAAACTGCTGGTGATACAGGCCGTCCACGCTGCGGAAATCGGGGATGCCGCTCGCCGTGGAAACACCGGCGCCGCCAAAGAACACCACACGCTTGTGGGTACCGAACAGCTCCGCCAGTGCGGCGGAGGCCTGCTTGGGGTCCGATATTGCCTGCGTCATATGAGTCCTCCGTCCTTGTTGGTCGGGCAGCATCGGGCGACATCCCGGTATGCGGCCTTTGAGTCGGCACGCGCGGAGCCCACCACCGCCCCTGTTGCGCTAATCTTAAGCCTGCCAACCCCGTCGAAAGGACACCATGCCTCAGACTTACACTTTCGCCTCGTGGAACGTCAACGGCCTGCGCGCCGTGCTCAAAAAGGACCCGAGCTTTATCCAGATCGCGCAGGAACTCAATGTCGATGTCCTGGCGCTGCAGGAGACCAAGCTGCAAGAGGGCCAGGTCGATATCGACCTGCCCGGTTATCACCAAACCTGGAGCTACGCCGAGCGTAAAGGTTATTCGGGTACTGCGGTCTTTAGCCGCCAGGAACCGCTGCGCACGCTGCACGCCGATGCGCTGCTACCCTACGCTAGCGAGGGCGAAGCGACCGAGCTCGTCGCCCAGGCCGCAACCGAGGGCCGCGTCTGCGCGCTCGAGTTCGACAAGTTTTGGTTTGTGGATGTTTACACGCCTAACGCCCAAAATGAGCTCGCACGCATCGATGTACGCATGGCCTGGGACGATGCCTATCGTGGCTTTTTGGCGGGACTCGAGCGCGAGACCGGCAAGCCCGTGGTGACCTGCGGCGACTTTAACGTGGCGCACGAAGAGATCGACCTTAAGAACCCCAAGTCCAACCGCGGTAACGCAGGCTTTTCGGACGAGGAGCGCGGTAAGTTTACCGAGCTGCTCGACGCCGGTTTTACCGATACCTGGCGCGCGGCAAACCCCGACGTCGAGGGCGTCTACAGCTGGTGGAGCTATCGCTTTAATGCCCGCAAGAACAACGCCGGCTGGCGCATCGACTACTTCCTGGTGAGCGACGCAATCGCCGGCAACGTGCGCGACGCCGGCATCCGCGACGACATCTTTGGCAGCGACCACTGCCCCGTCACCCTCACCCTAGAGCTCTAGCCCCAACTAATCCCCTGGGGACGGAGGAAAAGGGATCATTTTTCACCTCGCGAGGGCATCCACGCGGCCCGCTTGCCACGAAACTGGGCCATCTACTACGTTTAAGCCACTACCCTCAACCACAGCGAACAACGCAAAAAGAAAACCGCAGGTAGAAAGCCTGCGGTTTTTCATAAAACGCGGTTGTGTTTGGGGGTGTCGGGCCAAACGTAGTAGATAGGCCGATTCCGTGGCGGGCGGGTTCAGCTGATTCCCCGGGGATGTCTGGAGACGGAAGAAAACGGATCAATTTGGCTCTTGAGGGCCACGATGCCCGTCATATCAGCCGGCCATTCCAAAACTATGCCGGTTTACGGGGCTGAATCGCAAACCCCCAACCATACGCAATTCCGAAATAATAAAACCGCAGGTAAACGGCTTGCTCTATTTCAAAAATAGCCGGTATGGTCTGCCTGTGCCAATCTGGCCCCGTAAACCGGCATAGTTTTGAAATGGCACTTCGGCAGTATTGATTCCCGCCCCGGTGCAACCGCCACTACAGCCCGTACTTCACGACGACGCGGTTGATGCGGCGACACCAGGGCTTGTACAGAGCGGCCAAAAACACGCAGGTCGCGAGGCTATGCATGATGTCGAACGGCACCGCCGTAGCAAGACGCGCTGCGGCGCCTGCCCAGGTGAGCGGCTGCACAAAACCGATGATGTCATACGCGTTGATCACGACGCCATACAGCAGGCCCGACGCAAAGCCATACGCCAACAGCGCCGGCAATCGCACGGTTCCATCGGCACGGTCAAACGCGCCCGCATGCGCCAGTGCGCCACCGATATAGCCCACCAGACCCCAGGCATACATCTGCCACGGCGTCCACATGCCCTGTCCAAAAAAGAAATTACTGGTCAGCGCTGCCAACGCGCCGACCATGAAGCCGTTGCGTCGGCCCAACGTCGCCCCCGCGATAATAGCGATGGCGCTCACGGGTTTAAAGTCGGGAATGGGGCCGAACAAGATGCGGCCCGCCGCGGCCAACGCCGCCAGAACCAGCGTTGGCACAATCTGGCGCAAGCCCGGGCGCGACGCCTCGTAGCCCGCAAAAAACAGTGCAAGCACGAGCGCCACCACGACAAGCATGGCAAGCGCCGCCTGCTCAATGCCCGCCAGCAACGCCGCAGTCATCACTGCCGGCACCGCCAAGAGCAGCGGAATCTCCATTTTTGTGAGTAGGCGCGAGGCGCGATGATCCGTCATCCCATCACACCCTGTAGAACACGTTGTCGGCAAAGAAATCTGCCGGAGGCTCCATGCAGGCGATCTCGCCGTCGAACATCATGGCGACGTCGTCGGACACCTGCTCGGCAAAGTCCAAGTCGTGCGTGGCCATGATGACGGTACCGCCGGCCTGCGCATGCTCGCGCAGAGCTCGGGCGATAATGCAGCGACTTGCCAGATCAAGGCCCTTGGTGGGCTCATCAAGCAGCATCAGCTCCGGACCGATCAACAGTAGCTTTGCCAACGCAAGCAGCTGGCGCTGACCGCCCGAAAGATCGTACGGGTGACGCGCCTCCAAGCCGTCCAGTCCCAGTTGCGCCGCACGCTCCCGCGCCAAGTTCTCGTCGTATCCGCAGGTCGAAGCCCATTCCATCAGTTCGTCGCGCACCGTCTCGGCAACCAGCAGAGCCCTGGGGTTCTGCGGCAGCAGCGCCGCCGAAGCCGCCCCACGCACCATGCGGCCACGCTGCAGCTTAGCCGTCTTGGCCAGCACCGAGAGCATCGTCGACTTGCCGCAACCATTTCCGCCCACGACCGCATGCACCGCGCCGGCTGAAAACGTCACATCGAGCCCGCGCAGCACCCAACCGCCCGCGCGATCGTAGCGAAACCAGCCTTCCGACAGGGTGGTAGCCGACCCACCGTGCATTTTTTGGAGTATTCTGCTTCCATCCGTGCGCGGGAAGGCTTCCGAGCCGTTCTCGAGCGATGTTTGCGCCACAAATTTGGACGATTTGTCCAATTCCGAACTTTTTTTCGCGCTCGATACGTCCCCGGGCGGCTCCAGAGAGCCCAAATTGTCCTCACGCCTGCTGAATACTCCGTTTTTTGCACATCGGATGGCACCCCACCCCAACATGTCATCGGAAAACAGCGATTCTCGGCGTCCCAAAGAAGACATATCCGCCACCTCGCGCACGCGACCGCCCTCAATCCGGTACGTACACGTCGCATACTCGAGCATCGGCCGCGGCTGATGCGTCGCCACAACAACCGTGCAGCCCAGCTCGCGATTCACACGAAACAGCGCGTGCAGGAAATTCTTCTCCGCAACCGGATCAAGCTGAGACGTGGGCTCGTCGAGCAGCAGCACGCGCGGGCGCAACGCCAGAACGGCCGCCAACGACAGCAACTGTTTGCGACCACCCGAAAGCGTGTCAGTATCGCGGTGAAGCCAATCTTCCAGCCCAAAGAAATAGCTGGTCTCAGCTACGCGACGGCGCATCTCATCACGTGCTAGCCCCAAGTTTTCCAGGCCAAACGCCATCTCGTGCCACACGGTTTCGCACACGATCTGGTTCTCGGGATCCTGGAACACATAGCCCACGCGCTCCGCCGATGCCCGCACATCCATGTCGGCGACGGGCTCGCCCAGCACGCGCAGCTCGCCGGAGCGCGTACCCGCCGGCGCGATCTCGGGCTTGAGCAGCGACAGCAGCGTCGACTTGCCCGAACCGGTACCGCCAACAAGCAGTGCAAACGCACCTTGGGAAACACGCCAATCAAGCCCCTCGAGCACCGGTGCCTCGGCCCCGGGATAGGCAAAACTAAGGCCTCGCACCTCAATCGCCGGCGCGGCCGAGCCATATGCCACACCCGCCGCCGAGCTCCTATCCAACCGAGCCATCAGCCAAACCTCTTCTCATCAATCGCGTGCGACGCGCAAGGCAGCATCATCCAGGCAGCGTACACGACATAGCCCAGCCACGGCGCCGGCACCGATAGTTGCGGGTAAAACGAATACTGCATCGTCGCAGTCCACGCCACTGCCGTCGTGGCCATGCCAAACAGCGCAAGTCCAACCAGCGCGGCAACATCGCCGCGCCCCAGCCGATACCGCGCATACGTCGTTCGACGCGTCGCGGCGCCCCACCCACGGGAGCGCATGGCGTCCGCGCGCTCCAGCGAATCTTCCATGCCCCAGCCCATCAACACGCTCGACGCCCGCAGGCGCGATCGCACGGGATCGGTGGGCACGCGGCCCGGCACATCAATCGCATCCTGCACCGCCAGCACCGTACGACCGCGGCGTAAAAACTGCGGGATAAGCCTCATGCACATCGAGATCATGAGCGCAATCACCGGTGCGGCATTGCCCAGCAGCGCGAGCACCTTGTCGTATTCGAGCATCGACGCCGCGGCCTCAAACCACAGCACGCTCGCCACAAACAGCCCGCCCATGCACAGGCCGTATACCATGCTTTCCAGATACACCGCGCGCATGCCAATACGGAACAGCTCCGTCGAGCCCGAGGCGCTAAACAGCGGATTGACCAGCGCGATAATCAAAATCACCGGCAGCTGCCAGCGGAGTGCGCCCAGCGTGCGGGCAGCCCCGCGCGTCGCAAATCCATACGCCAGCCCGCCCGCAAGTGACAGCGCAATCAGCACCGGCTGCATCGAGAACATGGTGAGCCCCAGCGTCAGCACCATGTAGAGGGCCGGCACAGCCGGATGCGACATCGAGAATGCCGCGACGGGCTCGCCGCCAAACTCCTCTTGTATGTTGTCCACGGGCACCCCCGTCCCCTCGCTCAAACGACAGCTCCGCAGCACCGCCAACGCCGCACGCAAGCAGCGCAAACGCCACGCCGGCGGCACCGACATCGGCCGCCATGAGCCAATCGCTACGCGCTCAACATATGCCTGCGGTATCATATTGCGCCGTGTATCGTTTCCAAACACACGTCTCTATAACGTAACAGGAGATCACATGGACGCAACCGCAATTATCCTCGCTGCCGGCGAGGGCACCCGCATGAAGTCGAACCACTGTAAGGTTTCGCACAAGATCCTGGGCAAGCCCATGGTCCAGTGGATCGTCGACGCCACCATCAAGGCCGGCTGCAGCCGCGTCGTGGTCGTCATCGGCAGCCACGCCGACGAGATGCGCGCCCTGATCGACGGCGCCTACGCCAACAGCGCCACCAAAGTCGAGTGCGTTGAGCAGACCGAGCGCCTGGGCACCGGTCACGCCGTGAAGGTCGCGCTCGAGGCCTGCGGCATCACGCAAGGCCCCGTCGTCGTGCTCAACGGCGACCTGCCGCTCATCACCGCCGACACCGTCGCCAAGTTCGCGCAGACCGTCGCCACCGGCGAGCTCGCCTGCACCGTCATGACCATGACCCCGCCCGACCCCTTCGGCTACGGCCGCATCAAGCTGGATGCCGACGGCCAGATCGAACGCATCATCGAGCAGAAGGACTGCACACCCGAGCAGGCCGCCACGCTGCTCGAGTGCAACGCCGGCTGCTACGCCTTCGACGGCGCGCAGCTCGCCGCGCACATTGACGAGATCGGCAACGACAACGCGCAGTCCGAGTACTATCTGCCCGACATGCTCGAGATCCTCAAGGGCCACGGCCAGGCAGTCTCCATCTTCCACTGCGATGACTACCGCGACGGCCTGGGCGTCAACAGCCGCATCCAGCTCGCGCAGCTCACCGCCATCGCGCGCGACCGCATCAACGAGCACTGGATGGCCGAGGGCGTTACCTTCATCGACCCCACGCAGGCCTGGATCGGCCCCGACGCCACCATCGGCCGCGACACCGTCGTGTGGCCGCAGACGCACCTGATCGGCCACGTCACCGTGGGCGAGGAGTGCCAGCTCGGCCCCAACAGCCGTCTCACCGACACCACCGTCGGCAGCGGCTGCATCATCGATGAGACCATCGCCATCGAGGCCGTCATCGAGAACGGCGTCGACTGCGGCCCGCGCGCCTACCTGCGCCCGGGCACCCACATGCTCGACGGATCCAAGGCCGGAACGCACGTGGAGATCAAGAAGTCCACGATCGGCGAGGGCTCCAAGGTGCCGCACCTGTCCTACATCGGCGACACCACCATGGGCTCCGGCGTCAACGTGGGCGCGGGCTCCATCACCTGCAACTACGACGGCGTGCACAAGCACAAGACCGTCATCGGCAAGGACGCCTTCATCGGTTCCGACACCATGATGGTCGCGCCTGCCCAGATCGGCGACGGCGCGCTCGTGGCCGCCGGCTCCGTCATCACCGAGCCGGTCCCGGCCGACGCACTTGGCCTGGGTCGTGCCCGCCAGGTAAACATTGAGGGCTGGGCCGCCGATTACCGCCGCCGTCTGCACGAGGACGACGAGGTATAACGTTTTACCAAGCATCTAAGGAGCTGTTCCCATGGGGGCGGCTCCTTTTTCTATCGTGACCTGCGCAACCGGATGAGTGGTCGGTTCGTGTCCGTTGACGGTAAAGACGTTATCAAGACCCGATTAACCCCGTCGCGCGGTTACAATGCAACAAGGCATCTATATGGCATTCGATATAAAGGAGAAGGGTAATGCCGATTAATGATCCCGAGAAGTCGGAGAATATGCGCAAGTCCATCCGCGTGTATTCCGGTTCCTCCAACCGTCCCCTCGCTCAGAAGATCGCTGAGTACCTTGGGGTCGAGCTTTCGGGCCTTACGCTAAAGCAGTTCGCCAATGGTGAGATTTACGCCCGCTACGACGAGACCGTCCGCGGCGCCGACGTCTTCCTGATTCAGTCCGTGGCCGGCGGCAACGTCAACGACATGCTCATGGAGCTGCTCATCGCCACCGACGCTGCCAAGCGCGCATCCGCCCGCTCCATCACCGCCGTCATCACCCACTACGGCTATGCCCGCCAGGACCGCAAGGCCGGCCCGCGCGAGCCCATCACCGCCCGCCTCGTCGCCAACCTGCTCGAGCGCGCTGGCGTCAACCGCATCATCACCCTCGACCTGCACCAGGGCCAGATTCAGGGCTTCTTCGATATCCCGGTTAACCACCTGTCCGCGCTGCCGCTGTTTGGCCAGTACTATAACGACATGCACTTCGACACCGACAACCTGGTTGTCGTCTCCCCCGATGTGGGCCGCGCCAAGGCCGCCAAGAAGCTGTCCGACATGCTCGGCTGCGACCTGGCCATCGCCCACAAGGGCCGTCCGCGCCACAACGCCGCCGAGGTCATGGGCATCATCGGTGACATCAAGGGCAAGACCTGCATCATCAACGACGACATGATCGACACCGCTGGCACCCTGTGCGCCAACGTCAAGGAGCTCAAGGCTATGGGCGCTGGCGACATCTACGTCTGCGCCACCCACGGCATCTTCTCCGGTCCGGCCATCGAGCGTCTGAACGACGCCCCGATCGTCGAGTGCCTCGTCACCGACGCCATTCCCGTCGAGGTCGGCGGCAAAATCAAGACCATCTCGGTCGCCGAGGAGTTCGCTCAGGCCATCTCCGCCGTTTACCACGAGGAGCCCGTCTCCACGCTCGTCGGCGGCGACTTCGCGCTGTAATCCAGCGTGCATCTCATCATCTTTGGTGTTTTTAAAGGGTCGGAAGCTCGCTTCCGACCCTTTTTCTACCCCTCGACAACCTTCCCTGGACAATTAGTTCAGATACGTATTTTTTTAAAGCTCCAAAGGCCGTTCTGAGCCTTCTGAGCTCCCCGGCGAACGCCATACTGCCCAAAGCTCATCGCTTTCGAGTACGACCGCCGCATATTTACCCTCAAATCGCCCTCGAAAGCCCTTAGAAACGCCTCGAACGCCCGCCGTCTTATACGTATCTGAACTAACTGTCCAGTAGCTATCGTCAACCTTCGCGGCAGAGCTCAATTTCCTGCAATCCCCTCAACCGATTCCACCGATTTCATAACACCCAGCCGTTCATGGCGCGCAGCGCCCCGCTGAGCGAAAAGAACGGTATGGCGGTCGCATTCTGCCGCCAACTTAGTACGTTATAGCTATGACGACCGTGATTTCACATCTCTCCGCCCTCCGCGCAATTCGTCGCGCACGACGGGCGTACTCTGCCCTACCCTGGGACTCCGTTGATAGCGAACAGCAAGCACAGGCCTTGGCTGGCTGCATTCCCAACAATGACGCGATAGACTTTGGCGCACTTTCGATACTCGACGCCTGGAATGAAGATGATTCCGAACTGCTCGATCTTCTCGTTTCAAACGAAGACAACAGGCGCCCCGACAAGCGACTTCTTCAGCATATTCTCTCCACTCCTCTTCCTGAAGGTGCAATTATGCACGTCGAGGCCGACATCTACGCAACGTCTCCTGCCATGACAGCCATGCTTTGTTCCAAAAATGAATCAGTCGCCAAAACCTTGATGCTCCTTATGGAGCTGCTCGGAACCTACTCCCTTCCTCCCGGGGCAACATACCCCATTGCCTATGACGACATCTGGCCCAAGGGCGATGACTACGAAGCGATGGACGACCTCGATTGCCGGGGCGACCAGTCGGCGACCGAACAGCAGAACGAAACCCGCTACGAACAGGCACACTACAAATGCGAGCCCGCCACGACCATCGAAGATCTCGAGACTGTTGCACAGCTTGCCAAAAGCAGCTCATACACCTCGTTTCGCACGGCAGTCAAGCTCGCCCGACCCGGATCTGCATCCCCAGCCGAATCCCTAATGTTTGCCGTTCTCGGAGCGCCCATGCGCTTTGGCGGATTCGGATGTTGCAGCCTGCCCATGGGAGGCCTGCTACTCAACTATCGAATCGACTTCGACACTCTTGCGGTCAACATGTCCTCCGGCATCCCTTACGCCATCTGCGACCTATATTGCCCGGCCGCCGGAGTCGACAACGAATACAACGGAATTGGGCATGAGCTTCAAAACGCTCGCATCCACGATGGCAATCGAAATAATGGCCTCAAGGCAATGGGCATCCACGTCCTGGTTATCAATCGCGACCAAATGAAAGACCTTGTTGCACTCGAAGCCTTCGCCCAAACGATGCATCGACTCGCGGGAGTCCGATTCCGATACCGTATCAAGGGCTATCGCAAGCGTCAGGCCGCTTGGCTCAACGCCCTGCGGGCCGGAATCGGCCTTGCGCCGGTCTAAACGGCGAATCACCCGTGCACCGTCGAGCAGGGCTGGACAGTTAGTTCAAATACGTATAAATGGACACATTGAATTAGGCTGTTTTGCAGTTATCTCTATACCATTCGCCCGATTTGAAGGCAGGGTAGACTTCAAAACAGCGTCATATGGACTAACTAAAGCTCCAAAACAACGTATCGGCATTGAATTGAGCACTTCGAGTCCTCAGAACTTATACGTATCTGAACTAACTGTCCACCTCGATTTCGACGGCCGTCCAAACGCCCTCAAATAACCTCAATTGCCCTCCATTTGACAGCGGCAACAGGGTCGCTCACCATAGCAGGCGACAAATCAACGAAAGGATGAACATGGCAGCTGCACAGCCGCTTAAGATTCGCATGGTTGCCGGACTTGGCAACCCTGGCGATGAGTATGCCGAGACCCGCCACAACGCTGGCTTCAAAGCGATCGACGAGTTGGCCCGTCAGGCCGGCGTCACGTACTGGAAAAACCAGGCCGGCGCCGAGGTCGCGCTCATCAACATCAACGATCCCGAGGAAGAGGGCGGTAAGCGCCAGATTGTACTGGTCAAGCCGCAGTCGTATATGAATACCTCGGGTGGCCCCATCTCCAAGCTCTGCCGCGAGTACAAGATCAAGGCCGAGGAGCTGCTCGTAATCCACGACGAGCTCGACATTCCCGCCGGCGACGTACGTGTTAAGGTGGGCGGTGGCCACGCCGGTCACAACGGCCTGCGCTCCATCATCGACAAGATGGGCAGCCGCGACTTCAGCCGCATCCGCACCGGCATCGGCAACCCTCCCGGCAAGATGGCCGTCGCCGACTACGTGCTTAAGCAGCTGCGCGCCCGCGAGGCCGAGGATTTCCAGGACACCTGCGCCCGCGCCGCAGATGCCGCCGGTCTGGCAATCGTGCACGGCGTGATCTATGCCCGCGACCACGTCAACGGCGCCGCCTCCGCCAACGGCAAGCACTAAAACCTATCATTTAGGGATAGGTTTATTTTGGCAGGTTTTAACTGCGGAAACGCCGCAGCGGCCGCATCGCAATAAACCGCGCACCGCCATACACACATAGCACCCCAAAGGGGGCCGACCTCATTGCAACCCGAGGCTGGCCCCTTTGCCGTTTTACCCGATAAAACCTGCCAAAATAAACCTCTCCCCCTTTGGTAGGCCAAAGTGGATAAACCCTGCTCCCAACCGCCGAAGACACACGTAAGTGACATGTCCATGAGGGTATAATTTGCACCGTATGTCTGCACAACGCCTGTGCACGTACGGTTTTATTCGGGCTACCGTCCATTTCCGTGGAGGCACGGTTCGGCGGCCCTAACAAGAGAGGGGTTCTATGTATAAGATCCTGGAGAAGACGCAGTTCTCGGAGAAGGTGTTCAAGTTCCGCATCGAGGCGCCCGCAATCGCCAAGCATGCGCACGCTGGACAGTTCCTCATGGTCCGCGCCAACGAGACGGGCGAACGCGTCCCGTTTACCCTGGCCGGCTGGAACGGTGACGAGGGCTGGGTCGAGTTCATCTTCATGGTGATCGGCAAGACCACCGAGATGCTTTCCACCTACGAGGCCGGCGAGTCGCTGCGCGACGTCGTGGGCCCGCTGGGCGTTCCCACCGAGATGGCCGAGGGCCCCTGCGCCGTCATTGGCGGCGGCGTCGGCCTGGCAATTGCCTTCCCGGTCGCCAAGCACCTGGTCGAGACCGGTCACGAAGTTCACGCCATCATGGGCGCCCGCACCAAGGACCTCCTGCTCATGGAGGACCAGTTCCGCGAGCTCCTCGACGAGGACCACATCCACATCACCACTGACGACGGCTCCTACGGCGAGCAGGGCGTTGTCACCGCTCCGTTGGAGCGCCTGCTGCAGGACAAGGCCGTGAGCCAGGTCTTCTGCGTCGGCCCCGTTCCGATGATGAAGTTCTCGACCCTCACCGCCCAGAAATACGACACCCCCATCACCGCGTCCCTCAACCCCATCATGGTTGACGGCACCGGTATGTGCGGCTGCTGCCGCGTCGAGGTGGGCGGCGTGACCAAGTTCGCTTGCGTCGACGGCCCCGACTTCGATGCCACCCTGGTCGACTGGGATGACCTTCGTGCCCGCCAGGCCGCTTACCGTTCCGAAGAGGGCGAGTCCCTCAAGGCCTATGAGGAAAAGAGCTGCGCATGCCACTAGTTAACGGTCGTTTCGTTGCCGATATGAAGTCGCCCCGCACCCCCGATAACGAGGAGCCGGCTGCCGAGCGCGCCTGCGACTTCCGCCCCGTCGACAAGGGCTTCACCGAGGAGATGGCGCTGGCCGAGGCCGAGCGCTGCCTCAACTGCAAGAAGCCGTTCTGTGTTGAGGGCTGCCCCGTCAACATCAACATCCCCCGCTTTATCGAGCAAATCCGCGCGAAGGACTTCGGCGGCGCTCTCGATACCATCCGCGAGGACTCCATGCTTCCCGCCATCTGCGGCCGTGTCTGCCCGCAGGAGAACCAGTGCGAGGGCAAGTGCATCCGTGGTAAAAAGTCCGAGCCCGTGGCCATCGGCCAGCTCGAGCGCTTCCTGGGTGATCGCCCCGAGCTCGCCTCCACGCCCAAGATGGCCCCCAAGAACGGCAAGAAGGTCGCCGTCGTCGGCTCCGGCCCGTCCGGCATCACCTGCGCCGGCGAGCTCGCCCGTAACGGCTTTGACGTTACCGTCTTCGAGGCCTTCTTCACCGGCGGCGGCGTGCTGGTCTACGGCATCCCCGAGTTCCGTCTGCCCAAGGCGGTCGTCAAGCGCGAGATTGACGGCCTGGAGGACATGGGCGTCAAGTTTGAGTACAACTCCGTCGTGGGCAACATGGCCACGGCCGAGGAGCTGTTCGAGCAGGGCTTCGACGCCATCTACGTGGCGACCGGCGCTGGCCTGCCCAAGTTCCTCAACGTCCCCGGCGAGAACCTGCCCAACGTCTTCTTCGCAAACGAGTACCTCACCCGCGTGAACCTGATGAAGGCCAACAAGTTCCCCGAGTACGACACCCCCACCAAGCACGGCAAGAACGTCGTCGTCTTTGGTGGCGGCAACGTGGCTATGGACGCCGTCCGTACCGCCAAGCGCCTGGGCGCCGAGCACGCCATCATCGCCTATCGTCGTACCGAGGACGAGATGCCCTGCCGTCGCGCCGAGCTGCACCATGCCAAGGCCGAGGGCATCGAGGTTCTGCCGCTCGTTTCCCCGCTCGAGTTTGTCGCTGGCGAGGACGGCTCCGTGTGCGCCGTCAAGGTCCAGAAGATGGAGCTCGGCGAGCCCGACGAGTCCGGCCGTCGTCGCCCGGTGCCCATCGAGGGCGCCATCGAGGAGATTCCCTGCGACGTCGCAATCTCGGCTATCGGCACCAACGCCAACCCCTTCGCAAAGAAGATCGGCGGCAAGATGGAGCTCAACAAGTGGGGCTACATCGTCGCCGACGAGGAGACCGGCCAGACCACCGATCCCCGCATCTGGGCTGGCGGCGACATCGTCACCGGTGCCGCTACGGTCATTCTGGCGATGGGCGCCGGCAAGAAGGCCGCCGCTTCCATCACCAAGAGCCTGTTGGGCGAGTAATCACCTACAGCACTAGCCACCAAACGGCAAAGTCCCCGTCGAGCACACGCCCGGCGGGGACTTTTTCTATACCGGCCACTCGACCACCACAAAGGTGCCTGTCCCCTTTGTGGTGGCTTTGGTCGGTTAGCCTTCGAGCTGCGCTGCCTTGTAGCGGTACGCCGCGGCGATGACGTCTTTGCAGCCTTCGCGGCCCAGCTTGGCGCGGTTGACGACGATGTCTTTACCGCTCGTCATCTTCCACTTTCCGGCACTGTAGCGCTTATAGAACGCCTCGCGCGCCTTCTGCTGCTGCTTGACCAGCTTGGCGCCCTTCTTTTTATTAAGGCCACGCTTCTTGCGCACAATCTCGACGCGATCCTCAAAGGGAGCGGTCACCAGCACGGCAATGTGGTTGGGGTTGTTGCGCAGCAGATAATCGGACAGACGGCCTTCGATAATGCAGCTCTCGGTCTCGCCCAGATCCAAAATCACCTGGCTCATCTTTTGGAATAACTTGTCCGAGTACGAACGTGCGTCGTAACGGTCGGGCAGAAACGCCATGTTCTCCACGGCCAGACGCTCGTCATAGGCGGCCATCTTATCGAGCGACTCGCCCGCGCGCAGCGACGCGCGCACCAGCAGCTCGTTATCGTACAGCGGAATCCCCAACTCGTCGGCAAGCATGCGACCAATCTCGTGGCCCTCGGCGCCAAAGTCGCGCGCGATGGTAATGACCACAGGATTCTTCTTATTCTCCAGATCGCTCATCGCGATTCCTTTCTCTATGTGACAAAGGGGCTGTCCCTTTGCCACATTCTACGCTGCCACCATTCGCCTCTGATATGCGCGAACCAGCAACGAGATGCCAAAGTTGAGCACAAAGTACATCGCAAACACCAGGCCGTAGAGCATAAGAACCTGCGACAGGTCAATCGCGTGGGCCATCACGACATTTGCCGTGTACATGAGCTCGGCCACGTTAATGCCCGAAAGATACGAGCTGTCCTTAATGACGGTCGTGCACTGGCTAAACAGCGCCGGAATGATCGTCTTAAACGTCTGCGGCAGAATGATGTAGCACATGGTGGCAAAGAAGCCAAAGCCCTGGCTCTGCGCTGCCTCAAACTGGCCGCGCGGAATCGAGTTGAGACCGCCGCGCACAATCTCGGCCATAACGGCGCTGGTAAACAGCGTAAAGGCGATGGTCGAAATCACAATGTCCAAACCCTGCACCGTAAAGTAGATAAAAAGGATCCACAGCAGGTTCGGCGTGCAACGGAACAGCTCGATATAGGCACTCACCAAAATACGGAACGGGCGGGGCGCATAGCTTTTAACAAGCGCCAGCACCGTGCCAAAGATGAGCGAGAAAAAGATCGACAGCGCCGAGATCTCGATCGTCTTAACAAAGCCGCCCCAAATGTAGAGCAGGTTGGACGCGTTGAAGATTTCCATGCGCTAGGCCTCCTCTACGTTGTCGAGCCCCAGCTCGGCCAGGCTCACGCCGCGCGGACGCTCCTTGGAGCGGCGCTCGAGCCACTGCACCAGCATGGCGAGCGGAAAGCAGATGATGAAGTACATAAGGCAGCAGACGATGTATCCCTGCAGGTAACCGTACAGACTCACAAAGTTGTCGGAACGGTACATAAGGTCGCCGCCGGCCACAAGTGCCAGCACCGACGTGTTCTTGACCAGGTTGAGCGCCTGGTTACACAGCGGCGGCAGAATGATCTTGAACGTCTGGGGCAGCACGATGTACCAGTATGCCTGCGCACGGGTGAAGCCCTGGCTCTGGGCCGCCTCCATCTGACCGCGCGGAACCGCCTCGATACCAGTGCGGATGACCTCCGAGATGTAGGCCGCGTGATACAGACCCACACCCAAGAAGCCCAGCACGAACGGCGCGATGCGCACCGGCTGGTCGGCACCGGTTATGGCCTGCAAAAACTGCGGACCGGCCATGTACATAAAGAGCACCTGCACGGGCAACGGGGTGTTCTGGTAAAACTCCACGTACACGCGGCTTATGGCGCGCAGCACGCGCGAGCGAGTGGTAGAGAACACGCCCAGCAGCGTGCCCAGCACCAGCGACAACAGCAGGCCGGCAACGACCACCTGCAGTGTCACGCCAAAGCCCTCCCAGAAGGGCCCCATGTTTTGAAATGTCGTCGACCAACGGTCGGCGTCAAATAATCCTTCGAGCATTTGATTCCTTCCTTGGACGATGCGCCTATACAAGACCCCAGGTCTTGACCTCTTGGTCGAGCCAGCCGTCGGCTAGGCGGTTGCAAATCACCCGATCGACCACGGCCGAAAGGTCGCAGCCCTTCTTGGTCGCCACGCCGTAGCCCTGCTCGCCAAACTTGACCTCGGGCTGCAGCAGCTCAACGGTCTCGTTCATATAGCCGGCCAGCGTGGAGCGGTCCATGGCAAAGACGTCGATATTGCCGGCGTCGAGCGAACTCTTGATGATGGGGTAGCCGCTAAAGGCCCTAAACTCGGGCTTGCAGCTAAAGCCGTTGTCCTTGATCATCTGCTCGATCAGGCCCTGCGTGGTGGCACCCTGGCTTACGCCAATGACCTTGCCGTCCAGGTCCTCAATCGAGGTAAAGCCCGAACGCTTCTTGACCATGAGTCCCACGTAGTCGGTGCGGTACGGCGTCGAGAAATCCCAGCTCTTCTTGCGCTCGTCGGTGATGGTGTAGGTCGCCGCGACCACGTCAAGTTGGCCGTTATCGATCAGCGGGCCGCGCGTCTTGGGCGTTACGTCAGTAAACTCGACAAGCTCCTGGGCGCGGGCCTCCTTGTAGCTCACGCCAAAGACGGCAGCAGCGATCTGGTAGCACAAATCGACTTCCATGCCCTCAAAGCGGCCCTTGGCGGTGTCGTAATAGCCGTAGCCGGGAACGTCCTTCTTAACGCCGGCATTCAGATGGCCACGCGATTTGATGGCCGCAAGCTTGGACCCCTTGTCGGAGCCCTCGCCGCTGGTGGAGTTGCCGCAACCGGTAAGCGCGGTCGCCGTCAGCGCAAGCATGCTGGCGCCAGCCAGCTGCAAAAAGTGACGGCGCGACACGGCCTCCCTCGTCATATCCGTCATGTCCATCACCGCGCCTAGTGCAGAATCTTGGACAGGAACTCGCGACAGCGCGGGTTCTCGGGGTTATCGAAGAAGTGCTCGGGCGTGCCCTCCTCCAGAATGCGGCCGTCCTCCATAAAGATGACGCGGTCGGCCACCTGGCGCGCAAAGCCCATCTCATGCGTCACGCAGATCATGGTGATGTCCTCCTGCGCGAGCTCGATCATGACGTCCAGAACTTCCTGGACCATCTCGGGGTCGAGTGCCGAGGTCGGCTCGTCAAACAGGATGATGGGCTGCTTGGTGCACAGGGCACGGGCGATGGCGATGCGCTGCTGCTGACCGCCCGAGAGATTCTGCGGATACTCGCCGGCCTTATGCGCCATGCCGACACGCTTGAGCGCGGCGATAGCGATCTCGGTCGCCTCCTCCTTGCTCTTCTTTTGTAGCTTGATGGGCGCGAGCGTCAGGTTGCCCAGCACCGTCATGTTGGGATACAGGTTGAACTGCTGAAACACCATGGAGCTATACTTGCGAGCCATCTCCAGGTGGTTCTTTTTGGTGAGCGGCGTACCGTCGATGACGACCTCGCCCGACGTGGGCTCCTCCAGATAATCGACGCAACGGATGAGCGTCGACTTACCCGAACCGGAAGGCCCGATCATTACGAGCTTCTCGCCGCGCTTGACGGTGAGGTTGATATCTTTGAGCACATGCAGGTCGCCAAAGTACTTGTTGAGATGCTTGATCTCGATCATGTCTGCCATGAATGTCCCTTCCCTGCGTTTACACGAGTTGAACTATTGTACGGAAAGAACCACGTTTTCGCAGCCCACACTACATTCCCGTAAAGAACCCGCAACCTTCCACCTGCTCGTCGGCACCTAGTCATTGGGGACAGACTTAAATGAGTACCTGCTCATTGGGCACTCATTTAAGCCCGTCCCCAATGAGCGCCCGCGGGGGACGCCCTTCCTCCAACCGCCCTTGTTGAGCATAAGTCAGCGAAAACCGTACACGCGAGCAAGGTGACGTGAAATGAAAGGGCGCAGACCTTATGGTCGCGCCCTTGAAATTGAACGTCAGATTGCCGCGTGTGCGGGTTTGCAGCGTCGAGCCGTTACGCGGTTTGGTAAAACCGCGTAACAAATTACGCCAATTTTGCTCCGACGATCTTTGCCGCGGCCGGCTTGTCGAAGTTGCCGCCGGTGGCCTTGCCGAGTGCACCCATAACCTGGCCCATCTGCTTCTTGGACGTGGCACCCAGCTCGGCGATAACCTGCTCGATCAGGGCCTCGAGCTCCTCACCCGAAACCTGCGCGGGCAGCAGGCTCTCCAGAATCTTGACCTGCTCGGTCAGGTTGTCGGTACGCTCTTGGTCGGTACCGGCCTTGATGGACATCTCCAACGTCTCGCTCGTCTGCTTAATCAAACGCTTGATCATGCTGTTGACGTCTTCCTCGGTCACATCGCGGCGCTCGTTGACCTCGATATTCTTCACCTCGGCCTTGACCTGGCGAATGATGGACAGGCGAACCTTGTCCTTGGCCTTCATGGCCGCAATCATTTCCTTCTGCAGCTCTTCGTTGGTCATCTGCAAATCCTCCTCAATAGTGCGGACGGCACTCACACGAGCGCCGCCCCATGATTACTCAGTCGTCGACGAATCGTCGGTCGAACTCTTGGTGACGCCCTTCAGGCTGACGTTGTACGGCACGTCCTTGGGCATGGGGTTAACGGTGATGTCGGCATCCTTCTTGTACTGCTCCAGCCACTCGCTGTACGCGGTGCTGGCCGCTTGCGTCTTCACCACATTGGAAACGTACTTCTTGATGGCCTTGGGCACCTGGTTGATGTCATCGACCTGATTATCGACATGGAAGTAGTCGGTGCACTTGATGATGTGGTAACCATAGGTCGACTCGACGACGTCGCTCACGTCGCCCTTGTTGAGCCCCTCGAGCGCCGTCTGGTAGCTGTCGACGAAAGTGGTGAGCTTATCCCAGCCCACATCGCCCTTCTTCTCCTTGGAACCGGTGTCCTCGGAGTACTGCTCAACGGCGTCCTCAAAGCTCAGCTCACCGGAGTTGATCTTGTCCAGGCACTCCTGTGCCTTGGCCTTGGCGGCAGCCTTGTCCTCGTCGGAAGCGTCGGAATCAACCTTGATCAGGATGTTCGACGAGCGGCGAGCATCGTTGTAGTTAGACAGGTTCTCGTTGATGTAATCGACGATCTCGCTGTCCTTGGGCTTGCTGGTGGGCGCCACGGCATCCTTGAGTTTCTGCTGCGCCAGGCTCTCCTTGAGCGAATCCTTGTAGGTGTCCTCGGTATAGCCGTAGGTCTTGAGGGTCTTCTTAAAGGCCTTGGCACCGCCCGCGCTCTTGCACGCGTCCTTCCAAGCCTTCTCGACCTCCTCGTCCGACACCGTCACGCCGTTCTCCTTCTGTGCCTGCTGAAGCAGAATCTGCTGCGTGTAGGAGTCGATGAGCTGCTTGCGGTACTTCTTGGGCGTGAGGTCGTTGTCAACCAGATACTGCGCCCAATCCTCATCCTTGGTGTAGCCGTAGGACGTGCGCATGCTCATGATCTGCTTGGTCACGGTGTCCTCGGTAAGGTTGGTGCCGTTGATAGTGGCAGCAACACCGCCGGTCAGCTTGTAGCCCGAGGTGTCCTCAGCCTGCGACATAAGGCCGGAGCACGCCATCGCCGAGACAGAAAGCAGCATCGCCAGCACGCCGATGACCACCAGAACGATCTTGACGGTCTTAGACACGTACGTCTTGCGCTGCTTCTTGCGAGAGCTGGAGGCAGCGCGGGCCTGCTGCTCGGGCGTCGGCGCGGCCTCGGAGTTCTTTTTCTTATTTGCCATAGTTGGCCTTTCGCATAACGAATCGAACAAACGCCATTGTGTCACAACGCGGCCCCCGCGACACGCTTGGTGCATTGGGGACAGGTTAATCTGCACCATTTTGGTGCAAAGGGGACAGCTCTGGCACTTGGCACTTGGGGACGTTCTTTATATGCCGGCACTTCGGGACTGTCCCTTACTGCCGGCAGAAAAGGAACGTCCCCAAGTGCCGACTCAGCCCCACCTTAGAAGTGGCGGCGGATGGCGTCGACCATGCCCTGGGGCGTGGTCTGGCCGAGCACGTCGGCTGCGGCATCGGCGTCCATAAAGATGTTCATGAGCGCCTGCAGGGCCTCGACCTGGCCGCCCGGCTCGGCAATACCCAGATTGATGACGATCTGCACCGGCACCGGAGCGCCCATGCCAGCCATAGCGTTAAATGTCACGGACGCGGCGGGCTTCACCACCGCGATATAGGGCTTGGCCACAAACCCCGGATCGGTATGCGGAATGGCAATGTTTGCCGCCGGCATGGCAAGACCCGTGGGATAGGCATCCTCGCGCGTGCGAACGGCGCCGAGCCAACCGGACGCAATGTAGCCACGTGGTGCAAGCTCGCCCTCGAGCCGCGCAAACACCTCATCCGGCGTCGCACACTCCCAATCAAAAAACACCAACTCAGGCGTAAACAGCGCTTCGTTATCCGCCATGCGCTCACCTCTCTCACCTAGTCACCTGCGACGTTCTTGAATGACCAGTCGTTAAAGACCGTTCCCGATGACTACCCAAAACAAAAGGTGGCCACGCGCGCCTTGGCGCCAATGACCACCCTGACTACTCGGCTAAATTGTACTGTGCGCCGCTAGCCGCGAGGCGCGTCAATTGCAACCTTGCCGCTCTCCAGCACGTGGACGCGGCCGTCGGCGAGCATCTGCACGACCTCGGGATACAGCACGTGCTCAATCGCGTGGATGTGCTCCTCGAGCGTGTCGACGTCCCAGCCCTCCTCAACAGCCAGCGCGCGCTGGGCGATGATGGGGCCGTTGTCGTAGATCTCGTTGGCAAAGTGCACGGTCACACCGGTTACCTTGACGCCGCGCGCAAAGGCATCGTCGATCGCATGCGCGCCGGTAAAGCTCGGCAGCAGTGCCGGATGCAAGTTGACCACGCGGTTGGGAAACGCCGCCAGCAGCGGCGTGTGCACCATGCGCATGTAACCGGCCATGACCACATATTCGCAGCCGCGCTCGAGCAGCTCGTGCGCGATGATCTCGTCGGCGGCGATGGGGTCGGCATAGACATCCTTGGACAGCGTGAGCGTCTGGATGCCCGCGCGCTCAGCGCGCTGCAAACCCTTAGCCGAAGGACGGCTCGACACCACAAGCTCAATCGAAGCGTTGAGCTTGCCGGCGGCGATCAGATCGATCAGCGCCTGCAGGTTGGTACCCGAACCGCTGATGAGCACACCGATCTTGAGCGGCTCGGCCGTATCGGTGCCGGTCGGACGGGTGTAGGGCACAAAGCCCAGGCTCGCGGCAGCAGCCATCTGCTCGTTAGCGCTCATCGGAGTACACGACCTTACCGGAGCCCTCGACGCACTCGCCCACGCGGAACGGCTTCTCGCCCAGCGCGACCAGGGCCTCGGTCACGGCAGCCTCGTCCTCGGGGGCGACGATCAGGCACAGGCCAACGCCCATGTTGAAGGTCTTGCATGCCTCGTTGGGCGCGAGCTCGGCCTGGCGCGACACGTAGGTGATGACGGGCGGAACGTCCCAACCCATCTCGGCGCCGTTGCGGGTGACCACGGCGTCGACGTCGTCGGCGAGCACGCGGTTGAGGTTCTCGGTAATACCGCCGCCAGTGATATGGGCGATGGCGTGCACCGGAGCGCCACCGCGCAGCAGCTCCAGAATCGGCTTGACATAGATGCGCGTGGGGGCCAACAGGGCGTCTGCCAGCGATGCGCCGCCGAGTTCCTCGAGCGGACGGCTCAGCTCCTCGGCCTTAGCGGCGGCCTCGGGCGTGCCCGGCTTAATACCGTCGACGCCAATGACCTTACGCACGAGCGAGTAGCCGTTGGAGTGCACGCCGGTGGAAGGCAGGCCCAGGATCACGTCGCCGGGACGGACATTCGCGGGGTCGAGCATCTTGGGACGGTCGACGACGCCCACGGTAAATCCGGCAAGGTCGTAGTCGGCAGGAGCCATGACGCCGGGGTGCTCGGCCATCTCGCCGCCCACGAGCGCGCAGCCCGCGAGCTTGCAGCCGTCGGCCACACCCTTGATGATCTTTGCCATGTGCTCGGCCTCGATGTGGCCGATGGCAACGTAGTCCAGGAAGAACAGCGGCTCGGCACCCGAAGCCAGAATGTCGTTGACGCACATAGCAACCAGGTCCTGGCCCACCGTCTCGTGACGGTCCATGATCTGGGCGAGCACGAGCTTGGTGCCCACGCCGTCGGTACCGCTAATCAGAATCGGGTCTTCCATATCCTTAAGCGCGGCAGCCGAGAACAGGCCACCAAAGCCACCGATGCCGCCGATGACCTCGGGACGGTTGGTGTCCTTAACCATCTGCTTAATAGCGTCAACGGCGCGGCCGCCCTCGGCGGTATCGACGCCGGCATCCTCATACGTCACATGCTTGCTGTCGCTCATCTGAGCCTTCCTCTCCCACTACCGTGGCGCCGCCCGGGCGCCAAACGGTGCTCATAGTTGCGTTCATTTCGGCGCGCGCCATAACAACGCGCGCCGTCATATCAACAAAACAGCAGGTAAAACCTACCAAAATAAACCTGTCCCTTTTTGGCAGGTTTTAGGCCTCGCCGTGTTCCTCTTCCCAGCTGCGATCGTCGTATTTCTCGACCACGGCGTCGTCATCAAAGTGCAGCGGCTTGTCCAGGTTGCGGGGCTTAAAGCCCTCCATGAACTTGTCGCGGCCAAAGCTCTCGGGAATCGCCACGGGGTAGCGGCCGGTAAAGCACGCATCGCAGTAACCGCCCTTGGGCATGACCTTAAGCAGGCCCTCGACCGAAAGGAAGGCCAGCGAATCGGCGCCGATATACTCGCAAATCTCGTCGACCGTCTTGTTGGCGCTGATAAGCTGCGACTGCACGTCGGTATCGATACCGTAGAAGCACGGCCAGATGACCTCGGGCGAGTTGATGCGGATATGAATCTCCTTGGCGCCGGCGTTGCGCAGCATCTTGACGAGCTGCACCATGGTGGTGCCGCGCACGATGGAGTCGTCGATGACGACCAGGCGCTTGCCCTCGATGTTGTCACGCAGCGGGTTGAGCTTCATACGCACGCCCATGGCACGCAGCTCCTGCGTAGGCTCGATAAACGTACGGCCCACATAGCGGTTCTTGATGAGGCCCTCGCCAAAGGGAATGCCACTCTCGTGCGAATAGCCCTCCGCGGGCGGCAGGCCGGAGTCGGGCACGCCGATGACCAGGTCGGCCTCGACGGGCTCCTCATGTGCCAGCTGACGACCCATGTCATAACGGCAGGCGTAGACGCTCTTGCCGTTCATGATGGAATCGGGGCGAGCAAAGTAGACCTGCTCAAAAATGCAGTTAGCAGGCTCTTCGGCGGCAGGCACGCCCTGCTCGGACACAAGGCCCTCGGCGCTGATGCGCAAAATCTCACCGGGACGGACGTCGCGGACGTACTCGGCGCCCACGATATCGAGCGCGCAGGTCTCGGAGGCAACGACCCAGCCGCCGGCGCGCGTGACATGGGTGGTGGCGTCGACCGTCGCGGCGCCGTCCTGCGACGGCAGCTGCGAAACGGATGCGGCATCGGCCTGGTCCAGGCCCTCATCCACCAGCTTGCCCAGCACGAGCGGGCGAATGCCGTGCGGATCGCGGAATGCGTAGAGCGCCTGCTCGTTGATGAGCGTCATGGCGTAGCCGCCGCGCACGAGCTCCATGGTCTTGCGAATGCCCTCGCGCAGATGGCCAGTACGCTGAGTAAAGTAGCCGATGAGTTTGGTCGCGACCTCGGAATCCGAGTTGGAGAGGAACGGTACGCCCAGCTCGATCAGCTGGCGACGCAGCTCGTCGGTGTTGACGAGGGTGCCGTTGTGCGCGAGCGCGATAATGACGCTATTGATGGTAGAGAGGTGCGGCTGAGAGGCTTCCCAGCTCTTGGCGCCGGCGGTGCCGTAGCGCACATGACCCACGGCCAGCTGACCGGAGAGCGTCGACAAGTCGGCATTGGAGAACACGCGGTCGAGCAGGCCCAGATCCTTGCGGACCATAACCGTACCGCCGTCACCAACGGCGATTCCCGCCGATTCTTGGCCGCGATGCTGCAGTGCACGCAGGCCAAAGTACGTCAGTCGAGCCACGTCGCGATCGGGCGCCCAGACACCAAAAACGCCGCATTCCTCATGCAGCTGGTCAGAGTCCGGATCATACGTCGACATGGTCGTCACCTGTCCCGCGGCACGCTCGGCCGCGCGGATGGTTTCTTGAGACATGGCATCCCCTCAGAGCCTCGTATTTTGGCGTTACCCGCCTTATTATACGCACGGCGCGACGCGCTCCCCCGCGCATGAGCAGCGCTTTTTAAAAGCCCACCGAGCTTATTATCCGTTTTGCGACCAAACATTTTATTGGGTAGTCCACTCTCAGGGGCAACGGCCTCGAAGACTTCCCGTGCGCCGTGTCTCGCCCGCGCTAGGGGCTACATTGTTGCAATTGGGACGTTCGTCCTGTCTTTTAGCTGGTCGTCGGCGTATCCTTGTAGGCTACTACAAGACGAGAAAGGTAGCGTATGGATCGAAATCAACTCGACCCCAGTGTCCCCAGCACCACGGAGGCCAAGAAGATCCCCCTTATCATCAAGGTCTACGCAGTCCTGTGCACCCTATCTGGCGTGGGCACGCTCCCGTCAGTCGCCGTCTTTATGTGGCAGGTCATCACCGCACTCATTAACGGCAACGTCGCCGCTAAGCTCGGTGATAACACCCTAGTCGCGGTTGGCCTTATCGTCGCCGGCATTATGCTCTCGGCGGCAAGCGCGATCATCTTGATCGTCTTTGGCCTGGACCTCATCAAGGACCAGCGGCGCAATGCCGCCCGCCTGTCTTACGTCCTCATCGCATTTACCGTCGTGGAGCTTTTAGTTGACGTGATGCTCCAGGGCATCGGACCCTTCCTGCTGCGCCCCGCCGTCCAGCTTGTCATCCTCATTGCGCTGTCGGCCACCGTCGACCCCACGCTACGCCAGGAGCGCGAACTGCAGCGCCGTCTGCAAGAGATGCTCGACCGCGATGCCGCCGCCGAGGGGATGCTCGGCCGCGACGAAACCGGCGAGGGCTACATCAAGCTCAACTACTTCAACCTGTTCTGGGTATTCTTCGTCTGCAGCGTGTTAGGTCTCATTCTCGAGGAAGTCTGGCATATGGTCGTCGTCGATCCCGGCGTCTATCAGGACCGTGCCGGTATGCTATTTGGCCCCTTTAGCCCCATCTACGGATTTGGCGCGGTGCTCATGACCATGGCGCTCAACCGCTTCTATAAAAAGAATCCTCTGATCATTTTCCTGGTAAGTGCCCTGATCGGCGGCGCTTTCGAGGTGTTTGTAGGCTGGTTTATGCAGACCTCATTTGGCGTGGTGTCGTGGAGCTATTCACACATTAGGCTATTCGGCATGCCCGATCCCATCGCGGTATTGACCGGGGGACGCACATGCACGCCGTTTGCCTGCATGTGGGGCCTGGGTGGCCTCATCTGGATCAAGGTCTTGCTGCCGCGCCTGCTTAAGCTCATCAATATGATTCCATGGAAACGCCGCTACTCTGCTACCGTCATCCTGACCGCCGTCATGTTGATCGACGGCGTCATGACGTTGCAATCGCTCGACTATTGGTATCAGCGCGTCAACGGAACCGTTCGAAATATTCCCGTCGCACAGTTCTATGACAAGCATTTCGATAACGAATATATGGAGAACCGTTTTCAGAGTATGACCATGAGCCCCAAGGACGCCACACGCGTGTAGCGCCACGCAATGCCGAGATTTTTCAACGCACAGAAAAGCCCACTGGCAGACTGATTGAACTGCCAGCGGGCTTTTTGTTGGCGAGTGCTGCTGCCGGCCTTACGCCTCGCGCTCGACCTCGCTCACACACTCATTTTTGATGGTACCGACGAGCGCCTGCAGCGCATCGACGACATGCGGGCGAATGTCTCCGCCAATGAGTACGAGCATGATGTCGTCGCCCACGGTAAGCTCGCCACTCGCCAGCCACACGCGCACATAGCCGATACCCGGCATCGCGCGCGTTGCCTCGATAGCGGCCTGCACCTTTTCGGCATCGAAGCCAAACACCATGCCGCCCACCTTATGCCCAGGCGCCACACCATCTGTCTCGACCCCACGCACCTCGGCCTTGGGCGTCGCACGCACCACGCCGTTGTGTGTCAGGTACATCCCACAATCAGCCGCCGAAGCATCGGCCTTGGCTTCGCGCAGCCAAGCATCAACCGAAGGCATCGATTTGCCGCTTTCAAGCATCATTTCTCCTTTTGATTTCCAGGGTAGTCTTTTTGGGACGGGGCTCTTTTAGCTACTCTCGAACCACTTATTCCTCGACCGGCGTGAGTACCATGACTGCGCGCGTATTGCTAAATGACAGCGAACGGCAAGTCACAAGCGTTACGATCTTGGTTGCCGAAGCGGCACGATCGGTGGCATCGCTCGCCACGGCCGAGGCGCCGTCGAGCATCTCGGACAGGTAATTCTTCAGTCCGTCATCGCCCTCAAAGTTGGGCGTGCGCGCCTTGGCATACGTGTCCTCGACCACCTTGGTCGCCAGCGGGCGCAACTTATACGTCGCATCACGCGTGATGTAGTACACGTATTCCATGCTGTCGAACGTCGCCTGATCGGTCGTATCCGAAATCACGTTGAACATCGAACCGTCGTTCATATGATGACCGTAAATCGTGGTCTGCTGATCCACCATGCCCGGCGCGGTGTCGTCGCTATCCAGGAAGATGGCTCCCGAGGCATTGGCCGTACCGTCGAACAGCGTGTTGAGGTACTTGGAGTTGTTGTTGGTCTGCACCACGGGGTAGTTGATGTTGGTGCCGGGCGCGTAAATCCAACCCACAACCTCGGGATTTGTCTGGGCCAGCGCATTGAAGTCGACAATTGGCACGCCACTGGCGTCCTTGTCGCTCACATATTGCTTTTCGATTTTTTGATACGACTCGCTCGCCTGCTTGTAGCCAATCTGCGCGTTGATAAAGATGGCGGCCGCAGCAACGATCAGGCCAATGCCGATGATGATGAGCAGAATGGGAATGACGGAGCGGCGCTTTTTGCGCGGCGGCTCGGTATAGCTCGATGGCGCGGCATGCGCCGAAGAGCGAGGTGACTTCTTGGCCGTACTGTATGACGAAGGGCGATATGCAGCAGGCGTATCCTGACGGCGATGCTTCGCCGGCGTCACGGGGCGCGGCGCGCGCGGCTGTTGAGGAGAGGATGTCCGACCCTGCTGCGGCGCGCGGGCTGCTCCCGACTTGGCTGGATCGGAAATCCGAGAAGCCGAAAAACGCTTTCCCTGATAGTCGGACATGGCTCTCCTTATGCTGCAAATGGACTGGCAGAGCGCTTAGGCGTCAGCCATCTCCTGCTTCATCTTCTCGATAACCTTGCGGTACTCGGGGTCGCAGGCGCCCAGGATCTGCGTGGCGTAAATGGCAGCGTTCTTGGCACCGTTGATGGCCACACAGGCAACGGGCACGCCCGAAGGCATCTGCACCATCGACAGCAGCGAGTCCATACCACCCAGATCGCTCGTCTTCATAGGCACGCCGATGACCGGCAGCGGCGTAAACGCAGCCACGACGCCGCCCAGGTGAGCAGCCTTGCCGGCAGCAGCGATAATCACCTTGATGCCGCGGTCGGCAGCAGTCGAGGCCCACTCATGGACCTTCGCCGGCGTGCGGTGCGCGCTCGCAATCACGAGCTCATAGGGCACGCCCAGTGCCTCGAGCTCGGCGGTGCAACCTTCCATAACGCCCAGATCGGACTTGGAGCCCATGATGATCCCGACAACCGGCTTCTGATCTGCCATAAACAAAGACCTCCTGTTGAGAGCGGTGACGCGGCGAATCCGCGACCCTTAACTACTGAGAGTAGTATAGCTGCTCCCGTCCCTGCGGTCTTTGTGGTGGCGGCTGAGCCTTTCCCTCGGGAATTGGGCTTCGCGAAGTTTCCCGAGGGAAAGGCTCAGCCGCCACCCTGCGACCTACCGGATATTGCTATGACGTACGTTGGCTGAAATAAATGAGCTCCGGTTGCTACGCAAAGTCGTTCAGATGAAAACACCGGGCCGCCGCAGAGCACCTTCGACCTACCGGGGATTGCTATGACGTACGTTGGCTGAAATATTAACGTGGGCTCTGTCGTTCATTCGAACGACAGAGCCCACACTCATTTTCTATTCAGCCCTAGTCATCGCGCAAAGTCCCTTCGGCAGCACACGGTGCACCCGAGTCACCATAGGCCGAGGCGGGAGGGGCCGTGTTTCCTCCTGAGCGACTCTGCTTGCAGCCGGAGCGAAAGGGGGAAATCTCGGCCCCTCCCGCCCCGGCCGGACAGCTCGACCTACACCGTGTACTGCGGCAGGTCCTGCAGGGCGATGACGTCCATGCCCATGTCGTTGGCGCTGCCGTGACCCTGCTGGTCCTCGCGCACCGCCTCGATGGCGCTCACGTAGGTGTTGGCGGCAGACATCGCCGTCACGCAGGTCACGCCGCGACGCACGGCCTCGGTACGTAGCAGGTAGCCATCGCCACGCGAGCCCGGACCGTACGGCGTGTTGATGATTACCGCAATCTTGCCATCGGCGATGAGGTCGCCGATGTTGGGACGCTCGCCGTCGTGCGGGCCGCTGATCTTCTCCACGACTTCGCACGTCACGTTGCCGCCGCGCAGCACGCGCGCCGTACCCTCGGTGGAGCAGATGTCAAAGCCCAGGTAGCGCAGGATACGCGCGACCGAAAGGATATGACGCTTGTCGCGGTCGCATACGCTGATGAACACCTTGCCGCAGCTCGGATCGGGCAGCTTGTAGTCGATCGCCAGCTGCGTCTTGGCGTATGCCTCGGGATAGCTCTTGGCGATACCCATGACCTCGCCCGTCGACTTCATCTCGGGCCCCAGGATAACGTCGGCACCGGGGAAACGACCCCAGGGCATAACGGCTTCCTTCATGCAGAACCAATCGAGCTGACGCTCGTCGCTCGGCAGGCCCAGGCTCGCGATGGAATCGCCTGCCATGATACGCGCCGCGCACTTGGCCAGCGGCACGCCGGTGGCCTTGGAGATAAACGGCACGGTGCGGCTCGCGCGCGGGTTGGCCTCGATCACGTAGACGGTCTCGCCCTTGATGGCGTACTGCACGTTGACCAGGCCGCGGACTCCCAGCGCCATCGCGATGCGGCGCGTGGTCTCGCGAAGCTTCGCCTGCAGGCTCTCGCTAAAGCTGAACGGCGGGATGCAGGTCGCAGAGTCGCCGGAGTGAATACCGGCCTCCTCGATATGCTCCAGAATGCCGCCGATGTAGACCTCTTCGCCATCGCACAGGGCGTCGACGTCGGACTCGATCGCACCCTCCAAGAAGCGGTCCAGGTACACCGGGTAGTCGGGGCTAATGCGCGCAGCCTCGGCCATGTAATCGCGCAGATGCTCGGCATCATAGGCGATCATCATGCCGCGGCCGCCCAGCACGTAGCTCGGACGCACCAGCAACGGGTAGCCGATGTGCGCGGCCACGGCCTCGGCCTCCTCAAACGAGGTGGCCTGGCCCGCCGGCGGGTACATAATGCCCAGCTTGTCGAGCAGGACGGCAAAGCGCTCGCGGTCCTCGGCAAAGTCGATGGCATCGGGCTTGGTGCCCATGATGTTGACGCCACTCTCCTCGAGCATGCGCGCCAGCTTAAGCGGAGTCTGGCCGCCGAGCGTCACCACGACGCCGTCGGGACGCTCAACATCGATGACATCCATGACGTCCTCGTAGGTGAGCGGCTCAAAGTACAAGCGGTCCGAGGTGTCGTAGTCAGTCGAGACGGTCTCGGGGTTGCAGTTGACCATGATGGTCTCAAAGCCGCGGGCCGCCAGCGCGTAGCTCGCGTGCACGCAGCAGTAATCGAACTCGATACCCTGGCCAATGCGGTTGGGGCCGGCGCCCAGAATCATCGCCTTGGGCTTGTCCGCCGGCGTGGTCTCGTCGGGAGCCACGCACTTCTTGGCATCCGGGCTCGTGCGGTAGATGTTCTCGTACGTCTTGTAGTGGTACTCCGTGGCGCTCGAGAACTCCGCAGCGCAGGTATCGACCGTCTTCATGCTGGGAACCACGCCCAGACCCTTGCGATAGGCGCGCACAAAGCGCTCGTCCGAGCCGGTCAGCGCGGCGATCTCGGCGTCGCTCGTGCCGTACTGCTTGAGCAAGCGCATCGCGTCGGCGTCGATATCCTCCACACGCAGGCCGCGGATGCTCTCCTGAACCTGCACCATGTCGTTGATACGGTTGAGGTACCACGGATCGATACCGCAAATAGCGTGGATACGCGCGATGTCCCAGCCGCGGCGCAGGGCTTCGACCATAAAGAAAATGCGGTGCTCGGTCGGGGTGGCCACAGCCTGGGCGAGCTCGTCGTCGCTCAGCTTGTCGGCACCCTCCTTGCCACCGGCGCAAATGCCCTGATGGCCGTCCTCCAGCGAGCGCATGGCCTTGCCGAAGGCCTCCTCAAAGGTGCGGCCGATCGCCATGATCTCGCCTACGGCCTTCATGCGCGTGGTGAGCGTGGGGTCGGTACCCTTGAACTTCTCGAAGGCAAAGCGCGGCACCTTAACGACGCAGTAGTCGATCGTGGGCTCAAAGCAGGCGGGCGTGGCCTTGGTGATGTCGTTGACGATCTCGTCGAGCGTATAGCCCACAGCCAGGCGCGCGGCGGCCTTAGCGATGGGAAAACCCGTGGCCTTGGAGGCCAGCGCGGACGAACGGCTCACGCGCGGGTTCATCTCGATGACGATCAAGCGACCGGTGTTGGGGTTCACGGCAAACTGCACGTTGGAGCCACCGGTCTCGACGCCGATCTTCTCCAGAATGGCGAGCGAGGCTACGCGCATGCGCTGATACTCAAGGTCGGAGAGCGTCTGCGCCGGCGCCACGGTGATGGAGTCACCGGTGTGTACGCCCATGGGGTCGAGATTCTCGATGGAGCATACGATGATGCCGTTGCCGGCGTGGTCGCGCATGACCTCCATCTCATACTCTTTCCAGCCCTCGATGGACTCCTCGACCAGCACCTCGTGGGCGGGCGAGAGCTCCAGGCCCTGGCTCACGATGGAGACGAGCTCCTCGTGGGTGTGAGCGATGCCGCCGCCGGCGCCGCCGAGGGTAAAGCTCGGGCGCAGTACGCAGGGATAGCCCACGCGCTCGGCGATAGCCTCGGCGTCGGCCACGCTGTAGGCATAGCCCGAGCGCGCGACCTCCAGGCCAATCTCGGCCATGGCCTCGTTAAAGAGCTTGCGGTCCTCGCCGCGCTCGATAGCGGCCAGGTCGCAGCCAATCATCTCGACGCCATACTTGTCGAGCGTGCCGTCTTTCGCCAGCTCGACGGCGGCGTTCAGACCGGTCTGGCCGCCCAGCGTGGGCAGCAGCGCGTCCGGGCGCTCTTTCTTGATTACGCGCTCGATAAACTCAGCGGTGATGGGCTCGACATAGGTTCGGTCGGCAAGACCCGGGTCGGTCATGATGGTCGCCGGGTTGGAGTTGACCAGGATGACCTCAAAGCCATCCTCCTTGAGCACCTTGCAGGCCTGGGCGCCGGAGTAGTCGAACTCACAGGCCTGGCCAATAACGATGGGGCCCGAACCAATGACGAGGATGCGCTTGATGTCAGTACGTTTCGGCATGTTTAAAACCTCCTAGAGAGGCTGACTCAATGTTTTGGAAAAGTCAGCGAGGGTGCAACTGGTGCATCAGGTTGCCGTGATGCGAGGGCGCGCTGGGCTTATGCCCGCGCGTCCGAAGCAGAACGGCAAGATGATGTGCCAGATGCAGCCGCAGCGTCGACCGGTCCGCCGTTCGGTAGAACGGCGGAACCATCGTCAGCAAAATTCCAGCCGGCAAGGCGGTCCTTCGCGGTGTCGATGTCCAGGTAGTTCTCCTCGCCGTCCATGAGTCGCGTAAAGGCGGTAAAGAGATAGTGGGCATCGGTGGGGCCGGGCGAGGCCTCGGGGTGGTACTGGACCGAGAAGCACGGGGCATCGAGCAGCTGGATGCCCTCGGCGGTGCCGTCGTTGAGGTTCACGTGCGTCAGGCGAATGCGGCCGAAGCGCTCGTTCATCACGACCGGCGCGATGCCGCGACGCACCCAGGCGCGCAGGTCGCCGTCGGCCTCATGCTCGGTCTCGCCGCCGGAAAGCTCCGGGATCAGTTTGCCCAGACTTGGGAACAGCAGGCCAAAGCCGTGGTTTTGCGCGGTGATCTCCACGCGACGGCTCACCAGGTTCATAACCGGCTGGTTACCGCCACGGTGACCGAATTTAAGCTTTTCCATTTGGGCGCCACACGCCAAGCTGATCATCTGGTGACCGAGGCAAATGCCAAAGACCGGCACCTTGCCGATCAGCTGCTGCACCTGCTCGTAGGTCTCCACCACGGCATCGGGGTCGCCGGGGCCGTTGGATAAAAAGACGCCGTCGGGATTCATGTCGAGCACCTCACTCGCGGGCGTATCCCACGGCACGACAGTAAGGCCGCAGCCGGCACGGACCAGACCCTCCAGGATGCCGCGTTTGACGCCACAATCGTAGGCGACCACTTTGTGGCGGGAAGGAGCGGCAGGGGCAAGCGCAAAGTCATGCGTAGCGGGCAGGTCGGCAGCTGCAAACTCGTGGGGCTCAGGGCAGCTCACGGTCTTGACCAGGTTCTCGCCCACCAGCGTCGGCGCTGCGGCCAGACGCTCGGCAAGCTCGGCGACGTCAAAGATTTCCGTCGAGATAATGCCCATCTTGGAGCCGTTGTCGCGCAGGTGGCGCACAAGAGCGCGGGTGTCGACGCCCTCGATAGCGACGATGCCGTGGGCACGCAGGTACTCCGGCACGCTGACGGCCGAGCGCCAGTTGGAAGGCGTGGCGCACATGTCGCGGACGATCATGCCACGCATGGCGGGAGCGCTCGCGGGGCGGGCGGTATCACCGGGGAAGGCCGACTGGACGTCGGTCTCGTCGATACCGTAGTTGCCGATCTGCGGATAGGTCATGGTTACGATTTGGCCGGCATAGCTCGGGTCGGTCATGACCTCAAAGTAGCCCTCAAGCGAGGTGTTGAAGCAGACCTCGCCGGTCGCAGTACCCTCGGCACCGCATGCACGGCCATAAAAAATGGTCCCATCCTCAAGGTACAGGATGCAGGGACCGCAGGTGCCCTTGCTGGTTTTGGCCAGCATGCGCTGGCAAAGCTCGCTGGGCGCGAAGGTGCGGACAGTAGTGCCCGCAGTATGGTTGTTCGCCATAATTCTCCTTCCCGGTCTCTCCGGACCGGCTTAAAGGTTGGTAGTTAGGCCTTGCGGTATTTTAACCGCAAGTATGCGCCATGGCGTTAATTTCATCGAAATGTTTACGAAATGATAATTATGACTTTCTATGCATATTGATTTTTCTGGGACGGGGATTAAAAAATCATTCTGAGCGCGGGGCTTTGTCGCCAACTGCATACACAACAGAATGATTATTTAAGGCTCTGTTAGACCAGGATTGACATACATGTGTCCCCACGGTGCCATATCGTTAGCCCTGTAGACCGCGATGATGGGGGCAGCATGAACGCCGAAGACCTGGTCCTCAACTTCAAGAAGGACATGGCGAACCTCAGCAAGACCGAGCGCCGCCGCGCGATCGAATCCGTCAGGGACGTGATCCGCGCGGCGGCGTTCGACGACGCGGCCGGCTCCGCCTACGAAGCCGAACGCTGCCCGCGCTGCGGGTCCGCCGCGGTCGTGAAGAAGGGGAAGGCCGGGAACGGCGAGCAGCGCTACCTCTGCCGGGGCTGCGGCAGGACCTTCGGCATGGGCAGCGAGCGCATCCTGGGGACGAGCAGGCTCCCGAAGGAGACCTGGATGGCCTACGCCGAGTGCTTCGTGCTC
>NZ_JBBNNA010000019.1:0-44289 GCF_040098065.1 Collinsella sp. CLA-JM-H32B
CGGTCACCTGGAACATGGGAGACGGCGGTCGACGAAACTGGAGAGGAGGTATTACGAGCTCCTGTGCGAATTGAAGGGAGCGCTCCCGCAAACTGCCTATTGACAACTTATAGGAGCGTCGGTTTTATTTTCGCATATTCCGGGATGGTCGAGGGTGCTCGGCTAAACGTAGTAGATGGCCGCATTTCGTGGCAAGCGGTCCGGCTCGAGACCCAAGGCAGTCAGCCTCGGATAGCCATTCTCGAAGTTGCGGTGGAATACGGACTGAATTGGCACCTTAAAGGCAAAAACACTCCGTATTTCACCGCAAGTTATTGAGGGAATGGTTTTAGAGGCGGGCGAGGTCGTAGGCTTGGGCGGCGGCTTCACCGGCGCAGATGAGGTTGGTTGTGGCTTCCTGGGGGTCGAGCGCTTGGTCAAGAGGCATGGGCCTGCGGCAGACCGGCAGGACCAAGTCGATGCCCTGACCATACACCGCATCCAAATTATCCGCACGACCGCCCACGACGGCGACTACCGGCTTGCCATAGCGATTGGCACGGCGGGCCACGCCCACCGGCGCCTTGCCGGCAGCGGATTGCTCGTCCATGTTGCCCTCGCCTGTAATGACCAGGTCGACATCGCGCACGCGCTCGTCAAACCCAATCAGATCGAGCACCGTCTCCACGCCCGAACGCAACTCAGCACCGAGCGCCAGCAGCGCGGCGCCCAAGCCACCTGCCGCGCCCGCGCCAGGCACGCCGAGCACCGAGCCAAATGTCCGCACGCCCTCGGGCACGCGCAACAACCCCTGAGCCCGCACCCCGGTAATCGCCGCATCGAGCAGGCGGCCGTAGCCGACCATCCAGCTGTCGTACCTGCCCAGCGCTTCGACATCGTCTGTCGGCAGGCCCTTTTGCCCGCCAAACACTGCAAGTGCCCCACGACGCCCCACGAGCGGGTTCTCGACATCAGAGAGCACGACGATACGCGCGCTATTCAGCGCCCGAAGCGCCGGTGCCAAATCGATACTCGCCACCTGCTCAAGCCCCGCGAGACCAGGGGCGACATCGCAGCCCTGATCATCGACCACACGCGCGCCCAGCGCCTGCAGCATGCCGGCGCCACCGTCGTTGGTGGCACTGCCGCCCAGACCAATATAGATAGTCTTTGCCCCAGCACGAACCGCTCGAAGCATGAGCTCGCCCACGCCATAGGTCGTAGCGGCCAACGCCGCCGGCTCTGTGCAAGGCGAATACCCAATACCCGCCGCCTCGGCCATCTCGATTACAGCCGACTCGTGCTCGCCGTCCACCAGCATCCGGGCAGACACACAGTCGCCCAGAGGGCCTGCGACTTCACATGCCACGACCTCACCGCCGCACGCGGCAACGGCATCGAGCGTTCCCTCGCCACCATCCGCCAGCGGCAGCGCGCTTACCTGGGCATCGGGCCACACGCGGCGCACACCTTCGGCAACGGCCTCCTCCGCCTGCGCGCTCGAAACGCTGCCCTTAAAGGAATCAATCGCCAGCAGCACACGGCGGGGCCGGCGGCACGCGGCACCAAAATCGACCGCCTCAACGGCAGTATCTTCGACACACGCGAGCGCCTCGGCATGAGCGGCATGTGCCTCAAGATCGGCCCCACAACCGCGGCCAGCACCATCGGCGCCACGCAGCCCACTAAAATAACCACTTAGCACCGCGCGGCACTCTTCTGCCAGCACGCCGGCGGTCACATTAAACCGATGGTTCAGGCGCGAATCGGCATTGAGGTCGTATAGCGACCCCAGAGCGCCCGCTTTAGCATCGGCCGCGCCGTACACGCAGCGCCCCACGCGCGCGTTAACCATAAGCCCCGCGCACATGCAGCAGGGCTCAAGCGTCACGTAGACCGTACAATCGGAAAGGCGCCAACGACCGAGCGACTGCGCGGCGGCGCATAGGGCCGCAAACTCTGCATGTGCCGAAGGGTCCTGGTCGAGCTCGCGGCGATTATGCGCCCGCGCGACGATCTCACCCGCGCGCACCACTACGGCACCGATCGGTACCTCGCCCACCGCAGCGGCTGCGCGCGCCTCCGTCAGCGCCTCGCACATGAACTTCTCATCGATTCCGGTGCTCGTCATCGTTCGCCTCCCCTGTTGCAAATCCAAAACGATGCTATCATTACGACTCACGGAGAGATGGCAGAGCGGTTGAATGCGGCGGTCTTGAAAACCGTTGAGCGCGAGAGCGTTCCGGGGGTTCGAATCCCCCTCTCTCCGCCACTTCTAGTGACCCACCGGCGTCATGGTCCGCTCGAACAGCGCATCAACCACGTCGGCGATTTCGGATCGGCGCTCTAGCACGTGGCCCGATTCCCACCACATGGTAAAGAGCCGAATAATGCCGCCGGCGACAAACTCAGACGTTGTCTCGAGCGATACGGGCGCGAGCGCGTCCTCGTCAAGCGCACTCATCACGCGCCCGCGTATGGAGCGCGCGATGCGGTCGCAAATCATGCTGGTCAGCATACCCGACATGCTGCTCGCCAAAATGTTATCCATGAGCTGCTCATGCGCCAGAATCAGGTCCATGGCATCGGCGAACACTTCGTGGCGAAGCGCGCGCACGTCCTCGGCGCCCTCCGCGCCATCCGCATCGGCCCGCTTTTGCGGCAGGCCCGACATGAGTTCATCGATATAGAAGGCAAAGTAATCGTTTTTGTCGCGGAAGTGCTTGTAGAACGTCGTCCGACGAATCATAGCGCGGTCGCACAGCATGGCAACCGTCACGTCCTCAAACCGATGCTCTTCGAGCAGCTCAGTAAAGGCCTCGAACAAGGCCCGATAGGTTTTCTTGATACGAAGGTCCATATATATCGCCCTCCTCAAGGAGAAGACAACGCTCACTAATCTGTCGCATATCTTACACCTGTATCGCCCGCCCCCTGGCGAATGGCCTTACCTTGGTGGAAACATAACGCTTACCGGAAAGTTCGGTATCGCCAAAGGTTGCGGGTATACTAGTAGCGTTACACCAACGGCAGCCGGCGGAAGACGCCGCGGCCATTCGAAACGGAGACACCATGATTCCCGTCATCATCGGTATCGTTGTTGTCATTGTGATTGTCTGCGCCATCGCCGGCATCTACAACAACATGGTCACCAAGCGCAATCGCATTGATAACGCCTGGCAGAACATCGACACGCAGCTGCAGCGCCGCAACGACCTGATCCCTAACCTAGTCGAGACCGTCAAGGGCTACGCCAAACACGAGCAGGACACGCTTGCAGCCGTGGTCAACGCGCGCAACGCCGCCGTGAGCGCCACCACACCCGAAGCCAAGATGGAAGCTGACAACGTGCTGACCGGCGCCCTGCGCCAGCTCTTCGCCGTGGCCGAGGCTTACCCCGATCTTAAGGCGAACACCAACTTTACGCAGCTCCAAGCCACGCTCGAAGACACCGAGAACAAGGTGAGCTACGCACGCCAGAGCTACAACGACTGCGTGCTTAGCTACAACAACGCCATCCAGACCTTCCCGGCCGTCATCTTTGCCGGCATCTTCCAATTTAAGGAGCGCCAGGGCTTCGAGGCCGCCGAAGCCGCCCGCCAGGCACCGACCGTCAAGTTCTAACAGATCCGCAGCGTATCCTTAATCGGGTATATGCATAAACCGCCCCGTCAAATGCATATTTCGACGGGGCGGTTTCCTTTGTCGCGAAGGTCCCCCTCAAGGCGCCGTGCATTTTTGGGAGTATTCAGCATAACCAGGAGCTTCGGACGCCACGATAAATGCCAAAGACCGCGAATATCCCCGCAAATCAAACGCTGTCAGCCCATAACCCCGCCCATCATTCGTAGAAAACATCGAGAAATCCCGATTTTTTCGCCCGAGGTCAGTATGCAGGGGCCTTCGATTGCAGAATACTCGCAAAAATGCACGTCGCCACCACCCCCCCCACATGGCGCGAACCAAAACAAAAGCGCGGTCAATAGGCCGCGCACCATCTTTAATTCAGATCTATATTGCCCGTAACGGCAGCGCCGAGGTAACGCAGGCCCGAGGGCGACCTTCCTTTCCGGCGCATTCCGCAGGACGCAAGAAGCCCTCGCCGCACGTAGTACGCAGCGGGGGTTCTTTCATGTCCGAGGACGCGCCGGAAAGGAAGGTCGCCCTCGGGCCGGACAGCTAAGACAGTTTACGCGACGGTGTAAACCCAGTTGTGCTTATCCTCAACAGCACCAGATTGGATGCCCGTCAGGGTCTCGCGGAGCTTCTTCATCACAGGACCGATCTCGGTGTAGCCAGCCGGGAAGGTCACAGTCTCGTCGGCACCGTAGACCTTGTTGTCGATCTCGCCGACCGGGGAGATAACGGCAGCGGTGCCGCACAGACCGCACTCAACAAAGGTGCCGGCCTTGACCTCGGCCCACTCGACAGGACGCTGGTCGACGGTCATGCCCAGGTCCTGAGCAACCTGAACGAGCGAACGGCGGGTGATGGAGGGCAGGATGGAGTCGGTGTGCGACTGCGGGACGACAAGCGTGCCGTCCTCCTTCACGAACAGGACGTTGGCGCCACCGGTCTCCTCGACATAGGTGCGGGACTCGGAGTCGAGATACAGGTTCTCGGCATAGCCCTCGCGATGAGCCTCCATCGTGGGCTTAAGGGACATGGCGTAGTTGAGGCCGGCCTTGATGTTGCCGGTGCCGTGCGGTGCGGCGCGGTCGTACTCGGAAACGCGCAGCTTGACAGGCTTGAGGCCGCCCTTAAAGTACGGACCGACCGGGGTCACGAGAATACGGAACGTGTACTCAGGAGCGGGAGCCACGCCGATCACGTCACCGGAGCCGATCATAAACGGACGCACATACAGGGTTGCGCCAGAGCCGAAGGGCGGAACCCAGGCGGCGTTGGCAGAGACGACCTGCTTGACGGCCTCGACAAACTTGTCCTTGGGGAACGGGGGCATCTCGAGGCGCTGCGCGGAGTTATACATACGCTCGGCGTTCATGTCGGGACGGAAGCAGACGATGCTGCCGTCCTCGGCGGTGTAGGCCTTCAGGCCCTCAAAGACCTCCTGGCAGTAATGGAAGATGCCACCGCACTCGGAGACATGCAGGGTGTGGTCGGTGGTCAGGCCGCCCTCGTCCCACTCGCCATCCTTCCAATGGGCCTCGTAGCTGTAATCGGTCTTCATGTAGCCAAAGCCGAGGCTACCCCAATCGATATCCTTCTTCTCGACAGTCATATGTCGCTCCTTACATACACGGTTGCATACTCGCGAACCCGCACGCAAGGACCGAAGCCGGCCGCGTCGCAACGTCGCATACCCGGAAGCGTAGAGCCGGGCAGGACACGCGGGCAGCATCGAAGCCGATGGCACGTCGATTCGCATGCAGGTGATTGTACTCCCCGCACGCCTTGGATAAAACGTTTTTCTTTAACTAAGTAAAGTATTTTCATTTGCCTTCAACACAAAAGGCCCGCCATCGAATCCGATGACGGGCCTTGGAATTAACGTCCGAAAACAAACTCGGACTAGGCGTTCTTTTTACCGAGCTTAGCCTTAACCAGGCCGACCACGGTCGGGATGATCGACACGGCGACGATGCCGATAATCAGCAGCTCAAAATGCTCCTGCACAAACGGAATGCCACCAAAGAAGTAACCCAGCAGCGTAAAGACCGTTGACCAGGTAATTCCACCCAGCACGTTAAAGATGACAAAGTTGCGCCAGTGCATGCCGCCCATGCCGGCGATAAAAGGCACAAAGGTGCGGATGAACGGGAAGAAGCGACCGAGGAAGATGGCCAGATGGCCCCACTTATCCAGGAAATCCTCGGACTTTTTGATGCGCTCGGGCGTCATGGCCTTTACCTTGCCCGAGGCGATGATCTTGCGGCCAAAGAAGTGGCCGATCATAAAGTTGCACTGATCGCCCAGGATGGCTGCGGCCCATGCGGTGGCCAGAAGCGCCACGATGTTAAAGCCGCCGTTGTGGGCAAAGAAGCCCGAGGCAAACAGCAGCGAGTCGCCGGGAAGGAACGGGAAGAACACCACGCCCGTCTCGATAAAGATGATTAGGAACACGCAGCCGTAGGCCATAAGCGGGCCGGCGGCGATCCAGCTGGCGATCGCGGTGCGCGGGTCCTTAAGCAGCTCGGCGATAAAATTGATGAAACCCATGAAGTAAAACCTCTCAGTTGTGGGCGCGGACACGTCCAAGTTGACCAGTATACGGTTGCGGCGCGAGCACGGGCCAAACCCCTCAAAAGTCTTACTTCATTACCAGCAAGTTTGCATAACTGACACTTGTCGCCCAAAGCGAAGCAAGATCGCCCTTCCTAATCCCTAGCGAATCGCTATACTTTAGTGAATCGCATTGCCATGGCGCTAAGGGAGGGCGGCCAGTGAGCTTTATCAATACCATTCGCGAGGACATCAAGACCGTCCAGGCGCAGGACCCCGCCGCGCAAAACGGTCTGGTCATCTTCCTTTCCTATCCTGGTCTGCACGCCAAGTGGAACCACGTGCCCGAGCACTGGCTCTGGAAACACGGCCATCGCTCACTCGCCCGTGTGCTCTCGCAAATCACCCGCCATATCACCGGCGTCGAGATTCATCCCGCCGCGCAGCTCGGCAAGCACTTCTTTATCGACCACGCCATGGGCGTCGTCATCGGCGAGACTGCCATCGTGGGCGACAACTGCGTGCTCTACCAGGGCGTCACGCTCGGCGGCACCGGCAACGAGACCGGCAAACGCCACCCCACCCTGGGCAACAATGTCACGGTGGGCACGGGCGCAAAGGTGCTTGGCAACATCCACATTGGCAACAACGTCAAGATCGGCGGCAACTCGGTCGTCGTTAAGGACGTCCCCGACAACTGCACCGTCGTGGGCGTGCCCGGGCGCATCATCAAGCGCAACGGCTGCCGCGTGTTCGAGGAGAGCTTCGACGCCAAGCAGCATCGCGAGTACATGCCCGACGATGCCGCCGAGCAGAGCGCCCTCAACCGTCAGGGCATCACCGAAAACGCCCGTCGCGTCAAGGAACTCGAGCAAGAGGTGGCCGAGCTCAAAGCCCTCGTCGCCAAACTTGTGGACGAACGCTAGGGCCGCGGGCAACCGCCACAGCATGAACGCCAACACAAACGGCGCGCCAGGGAATCCGCCCCCGGCGCGCCTTCTTTTCGATGTGACATGCGGGACTGCCCCTTTGCCACCTTATGCGAACTGGCTTAGATAGAGGTCGGCATAAGCGCCCTCGGCAGCCAGCAGCTCCTTGTGCGTGCCCTGCTCGATAATGTTGCCGTGATCCATGACCAGAATCAGGTCGGCATCCACGATCGTCGACAGACGGTGCGCGATCACAAAGCTCGTGCGCCCGCGCATAAGCGCGTCCATGGCGCGGCCGATGGCGAGCTCGGTGCGCGTGTCCACACTCGACGTCGCCTCGTCCAGGATGAGGATCGCCGGGTTGTTGAGCAGCACGCGCGCGATGGTCAGCAGCTGACGTTGGCCCTGGCTGATGCTCTCGGCATCGTTAGCCACACGCGTGTCGTAGCCCTGCGGCATAGTGCGCACAAAGAAGTCGACCTGAGCGGCACGCGCGGCCGCGACAATCTCCTCGCGCGTCGCCTCGGGACAGCCATAGGCGATGTTCTCGGCAATGGTGCCATCGAACAGCCAGGCGTCCTGCAACACCATGCCAAACTGCTGGCGCAGCTCGCCACGATCCATGCGGCTCGTGTCCACGCCGTCGAGGGTAATGCGACCACCGTCGATCTCGTAGAAGCGCATGAGCAGATTGATGAGCGTGGTCTTGCCCGCGCCCGTGGTTCCCACCACCGCGATCTTTTGGCCCGGCTCGGCGGCAAACGACACGTCGCGCATGAGCGGCTTGTCGGGCGCATAGCCAAAACGCACGTGTTCAAAGGCAACACGGCCCTCCACCTTGCCCGGCAGCTTGGCGGCGGCCGCCGGCAACGGATCGGCTTCCATCTCGGGCTCGTCGAGCAGGTCGAACACGCGCTCGGCGCTCGCCAGCGCGCTCTGCAGCGAGTTAAAGGTAAACGACAGCTGCGTCATGGGCTCGGATGCCTCGTAGATAAACTGGAAGAACGCCTGGAACACGCCGACGGTCATATGCCCGGCAACCAACATACTGCAGCCCACAAGCGCAATCACGATTTGCGCCAAGCGGCCGATAAAGCGCACTGCGGGACCGACGGCGTTAATCATAAAGTCGGCCTTGGTGCTCACGCGCGCCAGCTCCTTCGAAGCCTCGTGCACCTCGGCAGAGCTCTGGCGCTCGCGGTTAAACGCACGGATTACCAGACGGCCCGAGTAGCCTTCCTCGACCGCGCTCGTAATCTTGGACACCCACTCCTGGCGCTCGCCCGTCACATCGTGCGTGCGGCGCGAAACGACCTTCGTCACCAGCAGCGAAAGCGCCGTAAAGAACAAAAATACAAGCGTGAGCGGCACACTAAACACGAACATCACGCTCACGGCGCCCACCACGGTACCGATTGACACCAGAAGCTGCAGCAAGCCGCGCTGCATGCTCTCGGACATCTTGTCCAAGTCGTTGGTCGCACGGCTGACGACCTCGCCGGGACGATGCGCGTCAAAGTAGGCAAGCGGCAGACGGTTGAGCTTTTGTGCGATGCGGTTGCGTAGGCGCAGGTTGAGGCGCTCGGCAACGCTCGACATCAAAAAGCTCTGGAGTGCGTAGAACGAGGCGGCGGCGGTCCAGATCATAAAGTAGATGAAGATGGTCCTGCCGCAATTCTCCCAGGTAATGCTGAAGGTAGTGTTGTTGGCAAACGCCAGCTTCATGTGCCCCCACAGCTCATCGATCACGCGGGCGCTGTAAGCCGGCGCCGCGGTGTTAAAGATGACATAGAACACGATGCTCGCGAACACGATATAGAAGCGCCAATGGTCGCCGGCGGCTTCGCTCCACAGGCGGCGCACCGTCGCCCAGGTGTCGCGGGGCGTCTCGTCCTCGTCCTCGTCGTCAACGTCGCGCATGCGCTCCGCCTCGGCGCGGGCGCGCTCGTCCTCGGCGCGCTCGTTTTCCTCGTAGAGTGCCTGGCGGCGAGCCTCGCGCTCCGCCGCCTTGGCGGCTTCGTCCAGGTCGGGCGCGACACCCGTCTCCTCGACTGCCTCTGCAACCGAGGCATCATCGGCGATGCCCTGCTTCTTGAGCCCCTCGGTCATGCTACTCACCTCCCTTCATCTGCGATTCCGCGATAGCGCGGTACACCTCGCAGGTTTCCATGAGCTCGTCGTGCGTGCCTAGGCCCACGATCTCGCCGTCTTTGAGCACCACGATCTGATCGGCATGCAAAATAGTCGAGATACGTTGCGCGATGATGAGCACCGCGGCATCGCGCGTCTCGTCCTGCAGCGCATGGCGCAGGGCGGCATCGGTCTTAAAGTCCAGGGCCGAAAAACTGTCATCGAAGATATATAGATCGGCATGCTTCATGAGTGCGCGGGCGATCGCCAGGCGCTGGCGCTGACCGCCCGAGAAGTTCGTGCCGCCCTGGGATACCGGAGTATCGAGCCCCTGGGGCTGATCGAGCACAAAGGTGCTCTGGGCAACCTCCAGCGCATGGAGCATGTCAGCCTCGGTCGCGCCCTCGTTGCCAAAGCGCAGGTTGCTCGCCACCGTACCCGAGAACAGCCACGCCTTCTGCGGCACGTAAGCGATATGCCCGCGAATCTCACCTTGCGAAAGGTCGCGCAGATCGATGCCATTCAGGCGAATGGCGCCCTTCGTGGCATCGTGGAAACGCAACAAGAGCTTGGCCACCGTTGACTTGCCCGAGCCCGTTGAGCCTACAATCGCCGTGGTCTGGCCACGGCGACAGGCAAAGCTCAGGTCGCACAGGGTGTCCTCGTCGGCATCGTCAAAACGGAACGACATATGGTCGAACACGGCAACCGCGTCGGCACCATCTGCGGACTCAGGCGCCCCGTCGCCCAGCGTTGCCTTGCCGTCCACGATGCTCGGCTCGATTTCGAGCACCTGTTGCGCGCGGTTGAGGCACGCCGCGGCGCGCGGAAGCGTCAGAATCACCATCTGCGCCATCATCACAAAGAACAGGATCAAGATCGCGTACTCCAGCACGGCCGAGATGCTGCCGATTTGCATGGCGTGGACGCCCACGCGGTTGCCGCCCACCCACAGCACCGCCACCTCGGCGATGTTCATCAAAAAGAAGCTGGAGCTGTCGAGACCCACAAACAGGTGGTTGACCTTGATGGCGTTGGCCGCGTAATCGCTAAACACCTCGTCCAGGCGCCGCTCCTCGTGGCGCTCCTTGTTAAATGCGCGGATGACGCGCACGCCCACGATGTTCTCGCGCAGCACCACGTTCATGCGGTCGATAAAGCTCTGCAGGCGCATAAAGATCGGCGCGGCGTTAGCCACCGTAAAGACCGCCGCCACCAGCACGATCGCAACCACCACGCCCAGCAGCGTGCCCATGGCGGGATCGATGAACCAGGCAAAGATGATGCCTGCCACGGCCAAGAACGGCACCGGCAGCACCAACTGAATCGTCTGAAGGACAGCTTGCTGAATCACGTTGATGTCGTTGAGCGAGCGTGTGATCATCGAACCCGTGCCAAAGCGCTCAAAGTCGCTGGCGGACAGCTCGAGCGACTTGTCGTACACGGCATTGCGGATATCGCAGGCCACGTTGGCGGCCAGGCGCGCCGAAAGATAGCAGCCCAGCACCGTGCCGCCGCTGGCCATGCCGGTCGCGATAAGCATGTACAGGCCGTTGCGTAAAATATAGTCGACATCGCCCGTGGTAATACCGGTGTTGACCATATTCGCCAGCATCGTGGGAACCAACAGCGTACCGACGTTATCTATCAGCACCGCAAACAGCGTCACCGCAATCAGACCGCGGTACGGCCTCATAAACCTCATTAAGAGTCGCATGTGTCCCCCTCGCCCTTATCGTCAGCCTCGTTCTCGGCGACCACTTGCCGTTTAAATGCCTCGCACTCTTCGTTCAGAACGTGGGAGAACTTACCGACCAAGCGCATGATCTCGCGCTGTTCCCACGGCTCGAGCGCCTCGAATGCCTGTTGCTCGGCTTTTTGCGCCGGCAACGCGTAGCGCTTGGCAAACTGCACGCCTTCTTCGGTCAGTCGCACAACCTTGTTCTTACGACTGCCCTCGGCAAACTCCAACGTCGCAAGCCCTCGCGCCCTAAGCGTCTTAATCGCCGAATTGATGGTCTGTTTGCTGTAGAACCATTCACTCGTCAGCCGACTCACGGCAACGCTTCCGCCCGCTGCACTCGTGTCGACGAGCATCCAGTAGGCGCAGTCCGAAAGACCGCAAGTGCGCGCGAACTCCGAATAGATACGATCAAGCCCGTTGAGCATCCGGTCGAAATCGACCGGGCTAACTGTACTATTCATCTCTCCCGCCATTCGATAGTCCGAGTTTTGACCAATTCATATCTCTACATTAGTCCGAGTTTTGACTATCGTCAATAAGCTCGTTGTCTATGGTCGGCTCTACATAAGCATATCGACAAAAAAGACCGCCGGCGCGGGGGCGGCGCCGGCGGTTGCGAGAGAATATCGAGTGTTGGCTGTTAAGCAGCGACGGCCTCGTAGACCGTGGCGCCCGAGAAGCTGTCGTGCAGGCTCTTGCCGCAGATCCACGGCAGTTCGACGACCTCGCAGACCGTGTTGACCAGCTCGGAGCAGTCAGTAAAGTGGCCCTTATCGTTGAGGGCCTCGCAATCCTGGACACGCCAATAGCCATCGGTGTGCGTGATGTAGTACTCGTGATCGTTAATCGACACGAAAGCGCGCGTCTTGGAACGCAGCAGCTTCAGAAATCCTTCGAAGTCGGTCTCGACGACATCTCCAGCCTGGAACATGATGTTACCTCCTGGCCCGGCGCCACCATGGCGCGTTGATAAACGTTGGTGCTCCTTTAGTAAAACCTTTATCAGAGCTTATGCGCGCATCATTTAGGCAAGTGGTAAAAAAACCGCAGGGTAGACGGGATAAAACGTTTAACCATCCCACCGGTTTATCACATTCTGGCTGAAGTTTTATGCAAACCAACTTTTCCACTTGGTAGTTTGCATTGTTTGGGGCCGACTGCGCGATTACGGTTTTGGTTCGGCGGGTAAGAACGAGGCATCGAAACCAACGTCAGGAGGACCCATGGAGACCATCGAAGCACTCATCCACCGCCGCAGCTGCCGCAAATACAGCGATCGCCCTGTCGAGGCCGAGAAGCTCGCACGCATTATCGAAGCCGGCCAGTACGCGCCGAGCGGCATGGGACGCCAGCCGGTCACGTTCGTCGCCGTTACCGACCCCGCAACCGTCGAGCGCCTCTCGCAGCTCAACGCCCAAGTTATGGGCAGCGAGGGAGATCCCTTCTACGGCGCCAAGACCGTTGTGGTGGTGCTCGTCGACCGCAGCGTGCCCACGTACCTGGAAGACGGCTCGCTCGCCATGGGCAACCTGCTCAACGCAGCCTATGCGCTGGGCGTCGATTCGTGTTGGATCCACCGCGCGCACGAGGTCTTTGACTCACCCGAGGGACTGAAACTGCTGGCCAAGTGGGGTCTGCCCGCCGACGGAAGCCTGCGCGGTGTGGGCAACTGCATTCTGGGCTACGCCGAGGACGTACTCCCCGAGGCAAAGCCGCGCCGCGACAACGTGGTGTATGTTCCGCCGTTCTAACGAACGGCGGACCCGTTGACGCTGCGCGGGCCGCATTCACGCCAATCTGACGTTCAATTTCGAGGGCGCGACCAAAAGGTCAGCGCCCTCTCATTTCACGTCACCTTGGCGCAAATGCGGCCCGCTCGCTGTTGGTGCCTGACATCGAGTGAGCCATTGGTGACATCTAGTCGACTGGATGATAGAAGGTATCGACGACCGTTTGCTTTACGTTGTCCTGGTCCAGGTAGAACTCGGCGAAGGTGTCGCCCTGCTGCATGGTGCCCTGCAGCGTCACGACATCAAACGAAGTCAGGCCGTGCTCGAGCATCGTAGTCGCTAGATAGCTGAACTCATCGAGACCCAAATTGGTCCACGTATAGTCGCCCATGGCCTGATACAGGCTGATGAGCATGGCGGGGTTGCTCTTGGCACTGCTGAGTACCTTCGACGCAAACGCCTGCACGTAGCTCACCTGGCGCGCTGTGCGATCCAGCGAAGACGTCAGATTCGTCGTGTCGCGCCACTGCACGTACTTTTCCGCCGTTGTACCAAACAGCGTGGTCTCCTGGCCCTCGACAACCGACGTGCCCGGCACGGTCTGCGTAGGCACCAGCGTCACACCGCCGATGGAGTCATTAATGGGAGCCACGCCCTCGATATTGAGCGTGTAGTAATAGTCGACCGGAATGTTATCGAGCACACGCGAGGCAGCGGCGGCCGTCAGCGCCGATGAGTTGTCGCCATCGGTGCCATAGGCAAACTGCAAGCACAGCTGCTCGGTCACCTGACCGGCAAACGAACCATTGGAATACGTATCTACGGCAACCATGCTGTCGCGCGGGATGATAATGCCGCGGGCCTCGCCCGTGTCGGTATTAAGCGCTACGACCATCACAGTATCGGACTGGCCCTTCTGGGTGCCGTCATCGTTATTGCGGCCATCAAAGCCGATAAACGCCACCGTGGCCATATGCTTGTTGAGCGCATACTTCTTGCCGTTATAGGTAATGGTGTCGCCCTTGGCCTTAATGACCTTTTCGGTCTTTTCCTCAATCTTCTTTTTGCCTTGGTTCACGCTGTGATTCACAAAGCCCCAGCCGGCAGCAGCAACCGCACCAATCACGAGCAGCACGATCAGCAGCGTGCGGATACGGCGGCGGCGCTTGATGCGCTTAATCGACTCTTTGGAGCGTCGACGACGCTGAGGTCCCGCCTCATCAAGCGAAGGCCACTCTACCTCATCAACAGGCTGCGCCGCAGCTTCATCGGTCTTTGCCGATGCGTCGGACGGAGCCTCGGCCTTGCCCTGGGATTTTTCGTCAGATTGAGGTGTCGGAGTGCCTTTGGTCTCCCATTGAGGCTCGACAGGCTCCGCCGCATCCCGAACCTGCTGCTCGGGATTGTTTACTTGATTTTCGTCGGGATCCACCGCATCGATAAAGTGCTTGCCACGGGGGTTCATGACTATTTTGTCTCCTGGTCGCTTGTTAACACACCGCTCACAATATAGCGCGAGTTGCCCTGCGAGCTATCGAGCATGCAGGTGCTCAACTGTACAATCTTACTATCTGCATCAAGTGTCACGCCGTCACGTACATTTTTGAGCAATGCGTCCGGATTACAGACCGAATTAAAGTAGTCCTGACGCACGGCAGGGTCGGCAAAGTTAAACGAGTTGAGAATGTGGCGATCGTCATATTGATAGGCCGAGACAATCTTGTACTTCAGAATATGGCCCGGCGTGTAGATATAGAACTCGGTGTTCTCGTTAAAGAAGTCCGCGTCCTCAAAGTTATGCAAGTTGTGGAACACACCGCCGTTCACATGGCCGTAGATCACCGTGACGGGATCGCTAAAGTCGCGCGCGTTTGCCATCTGGCTAAATGCTGTGCCATACGGGTCGTACTTGCCGTCCTTGTCGTGGTCCAGATAAAACAGGTCGTCCGTCGTGCTCTGCAGCAAGGGCGTGTTGATATCCGCACCCGGAATGTAGAGCCACGCATAGATATCGGCATTCTCTTGAATGAGCGGTGCAAAGTCGATGGGGTTGTCCGGCAGCTCCTTGCCCTTTGATTCGACCTTCGTGGCGGGCTTGCCTGTTGCACTCATCTCCTCGGCGCGCTGCTGCTCTAGATGATTCATATAGAGCACGTAGCCGCCGCAGCCGACTGCAACCAGTAACAACACTACGAAAACGCCCTTGAGTATCGTGGCGCGACGCTTTTTGTCCGAGTCGCCCATATGCTTGACTTCCATATGCTTGCCCTGCGGCTGCTGTGCCATGGTGTTCCCTTACCCTGTAAATCGGTCAAAAAAAGGACCCGCACAAGTACGGGTCCTCAAATCTTACGGTTGAAACCGTGTGTGTGCTAGTTGTTCTTGCGAAGAGCAACAAAAGCGCAGGCAGCGCCAGCAGCGGCAACAGCAGCCACAGCGGCAACAGCGGTGGTGTTCACACCGGTAGCCGGGGACTTAGCACCGTTGTCGGTGGTAGCAGCGCCAGCAGCGGTCTTCTCAGCCACGATGGTGTAGGTGGAGAGCTTGGTGACTTTAAAGGTAACATTGCCGTTGTTGTCGGCAGTGAGGTTCAGGGTCTCCTTGCTACCGTCGTTGTGCTGGACATAGACGGTAACCTTAGCGTTGGCGTAGGCCTTGCCAAGGGTGAAGGTGACGGTCAGCGGGTTGGACTCAGAAACGGTACCCTCGACGGTCTCGGTGATCTCGAAGGAAGCGACCACGTTGGCGCCGGCAGGGGTGCCCTCGGCGTTCTTGGTGGTGGAAACAACCTTGACGTTAGCGTTGTTAACGCTGGCGGTCACGTTGTTGGCGCCGGTGGCGGTGGTGTTGGCAGGGCTCGGGGCGGCGAAAGCAGCCACGGGCAGAGCCAGGGCAAGAGCGAGAACGCTCAGTGCTGCCATGAATCTCTTCTTCATGTTAGGTACTCCTCAACTTGCAGCTTGTGGACCTTTAAGTGCCTAGTAGTATAGCCCTTTTTTACAAATTGTGACTAATGAGTTCTATATGAAACTACATTGCTGCTTTTTTGCTCACTCATTGGCCCCAAACAGCGACTCAGTGTGATGGTTCTGTGACTTATTGGCCTTGCGTCACGGGCGTGACCTGCGAATCCACGCCGTTTGCACCGGTTTCGCTATCCTCGCTGTCCGTATCCTCGCCCTTTTGGGCATCGGCGATCGTTGCGGCAGCGGCAACAATACCGCGCTGAGGCGCCACGCCCGTCTGGGCCTGAGCGCCCTCGACAAGCTCCGTGCCGGCACGCTCGAGCTCAGCAGGCTTGAACATCGCGCTCAGGTCGACGCCGCCGCCAGCGTAGCCGAGTGCGGCAAGTGCGATCACAATCACCGCAACAACAACTGCAATCGGCACGTAACGATGCCAGCCTGCAGGATTGAGGCCACTGCGGCGAGCCGCACCGCGGCTGATATAGCCCAGCGTTCCGTCGTGCTTAAGCTTAGAGCCCACCACGCGCTTGCGCCCCCACAGCGTCGACTCGGCCTGCATGGCCAAGCGAGCGCTTGCCGAAGGATAGCCGTATTTGGTGCGCTTGAACGAACCGTCGAACCCCGACGCGTGCTTGCCCCACGTCCGGGACGTCGTGCGGCGGTTAACTGGAGCCGCGCTCCGTCTATTCCGGTTTGGTTTTGAAGTCTCCGCCATACGCCCCCGCACGCCGTAACACAATCGAAACATTACTGCTTTGGACTGTAGCACACGCGCCGCACGCGGTCACGGGCGCCTCGCTCAGCGGTCGTCGTCCTTCAACAAGCGCCACAGGGTCGTGCGGCTTATTCCCAGCACTTCGGCGGCGCGGGTCCGGTTGCCCTGAAGGTAGCCCACGACCAGCCGCGCGATGTCGCGCTCGGTATCGGCCAGTGGGCGCAGGATATACAGGTCGCTGTCGAGCGTCGGAGCGCCAAAGGTTGCGGTTTTGATGACGTCCTCCTGGGCGAGCACCTCCTCCGCCACCGCGCGCTCCACCACACCCGACCCTACTAATATATAGAGTCGTTCCGAGACCTCGCGAAGCTGCAGATAGTTGCGCGGCCAGCGATAGCCGTTGAGCGTCGAAGCAGCCTCCTCGGACATACTTGAAGCGGCAGTTCCAAAGACATCTGACAGATATGACAAATACTGCGCAACCTTTTTCGATGCGCCACCCTGCTCGGCAATCGCAGGCGCCACACTTACTGCGCACGCCAAGCGCTCGGTTACAAAAGCGGCCTGATCGCTTTCGCCACCGCCCGGCATATCGTTTGCCGTCAGAACCACATGGCAACGTGTGGCCAGCGCCGTGTCGGTCATCGTAGAGACAAGCTCGCGCAGACGCTGCGGCGAAAGTGCATGCCAGCCGTCAATACAAAGGGTCAACCTTGCCTGGAACAGCGGCGATTCCGAGCTTTTGAGCAGATGGCGCCAGCCGCGATCTGTGAGCTCGTCAAGTGCCACGGACACAAAGGGTTCGTCAGCATAAGGCCCATCCAGATAGAGGCGTTTTGCAATCTCTGCCTGGCCAGCACCCAGCTCGCCCTCCAACATGAGGGGCACGCCGCGGGCATAGCTTTCGCAGACGAGGCCAGCGACCGCAGCGGCGCCCTCGACAATGCCGTACGCGCTTGCCTCGTAGCGCGCCTCGACCTCATCTGCGTTAAGCCACTCAATACCCGCGTGTGCCGCCGCACCGTGCACCTCGCGGACCACGACCACCCACAGCGCGCCGTATTCCTTGGCGACCGGACGCACCGTGAGACTTAAGCGCCCTCCCGCATGCCCCATCACCAGGCGCGTGCCGTTGCCCACGCGCCCCAGGCGCTCGGCGACAAATGCCGCGACATCTTGCTCGAGCGCGACATCGTCCATGGTCGAAATCGCCACGTGTCCATGCCCATCGATTGCCAACGCCGAGGCCCCGGCAGCAGCCAAGGCCTCGATCAAGATTTGTAGCTTGGCGTCACTGTTCATATTGCGCCCCGTCCTCGGCGCCACGCCGCCGGCGACGGCCGCGCGGGCGAGTGTTTCAAAATTGAACGATATTGCTCACCAAACACTATAGGGCAGAAGCCGCCGTCCTGCGAGTATATGAGTTGCCCCGCATCGCCATCCTGGCGGGGCGATAAGAGCTCTTCGGGACCTATAAACCTGCGGACAAGCCATACCCGCAAGAGCTCCTATCGCTCCACCGTAAGGATGCGCTCGCCAGCACGCAGCACGCAAATAAGCTACTTCCCTACCAGATTCCCAGCACGTGCTGCATTCCCAAACTCATGCACGCAATGCCAATCCAGCAGCAAAAGCCCAATGCGATGGGCTTGCCGCCCTTTTTGACCAGCTCGACGATATCGGTATTAAAGCCAATAGCCGCCATGGCCATCACGATAAAGAATTTCGACAGCTCCTTGATGGGCGCCGTAATGGATGCAGGAAGCTGAAGCACCGTGGTGATTACGCTCGCCAGCACAAAGAACAGCACGAACATGGGAAACGCGCGTTTAAGCGAGAACGTGCTTTTGGCGTCGCCGCCGGCCTTGCGCGCCAGATGCATCTGCCAGCATGCGAGAACCAACGTAATGGGAATAATGGCCAGCGTCCTGGTGAGCTTGACCACCGTGGCGCTCTCGAGCACATTGGCGCCGGGATGCATACTGTCCCAGGCGCTCGCCGCAGCCGTTACCGACGAGGTGTCGTTGATGGCGGTGCCGGCAAACAGGCCAAAGCCCTCGTTAGTCAGCCCGAGCATGCCGCCGAGCGTCGGAAACACGAGCGCCGCGATAACGTTAAACAGGAAGATGACCGAAATAGCCTGGGCAATCTCACGATCGTCGGCGTCGATGACGGGCGCGGTCGCGGCGATGGCAGAACCGCCGCAAATCGACGAACCCACACCCACAAGCGTCGCGATCTTGCCCGGCACGTTCATAACGCGGCAGAGCACGAAGGCAATGACAAGCGAGGTCGAGATCGTCGCCACGATAATCGGCAGCGACTGAGCGCCTTTGGACAGAATCTGCGAGAGGTTCATGCCAAAGCCAAGCAAGATTACCGCGTACTGCAAGACTTTTTTAGACGTATAGGTGACACCGGCGGCGAGCTGTTCGCGACGATTCTTGGGAAAGACAAGCGCCAGAACCATGCCAAAGAGGATGGCAAACACCGGCCCGCCGACCACCTCAACCTGTTTGCCGAGTAACGTCGCGGGGATAGCGATGATCAGGCAGAACAAGACACCCTTCCAGCGCTCGCGTACGATATTCGCCAGTTGCATATGGGATTCCTTCTTTCTATTTCACGTTTGCGACGGCTTATGATACGGCAACATTGAGCACAGCCCTGCGCAAATACAGACTAAGATGCCGCAATAGTTCTCGGGCGACAGCCGAATTACCCACCGCGGAAAGCTGATTCGCGGCATAATTAACAGCTGATATATGAGTGTGATAGAACGGTTGTGAGGCACTATGGAAGAATCGATGCACGTCGGCGAGCAGGAAACGAGCCTACAGGATCAGTCCTACCACACCATTCGACGCAAAATCGTCTACCTGGACTACAAGCCGGGCGAAAAGCTGGGCGTCAAGCAGCTTTGCGACGACCTGGATATGGGGCGCACCCCTGTGCGCGAGGCGCTGGTGCGTCTGGCGCAAGAGGGCCTGGTGCGCACCGTGCCCCAAAGCGGCACCTATGTCTCGCCCATCAACCTCACTCTTGCCGAGAGCGCCTGCTACATTCGCGAGCATCTGGAAAAGCAGGTGATTGTGGAGTGCTGCGCCCGTGCCACCTCGGCAGGCATCGAGCAGCTCGACCGAGCCATCGCGCTGCAGGAAAAGACCATGGCCGAGGAGGATCGCATCGGCTTCTTTTTAAGCGACAACCTCATGCACCGCATGATCTTTAGCATCGCATGCCGCAGCACCGTATGGTCGTGGCTCGAAGAGACCAATGCCGACCTGGAGCGCTTCCGCTGGCTGCGCGCCGCCACGCAGACGCTCGACAATCAGGAGATTGTTAACGAGCACAAGCAAATCCGCCGCGCCATCGCCGGCCGCGACCCCATCGAGGCGAGCTTTTTGGTCAGCAAGCACCTGCATATGATGTTCCGCAACCAGACCGAGGTCCTGGACCAATATCCCAAGTACTTCGAGACCAGCAAGCTCCGCTAACCTGCCAAAACCACCACAAAGGGGACAGGCACCTTTGTAGTGGTTTCTCCACACAAAAAGGCCCGGCTCCGTCTGATGACGCGGAGTCGGGCCTTAATCGTAAGGATGACGGAACTCGATTATTCGACAGTAACGCTTTTCGCCAGGTTACGGGGTTGATCGACGTCGCAACCTCGCAGAATGGCAACCTCGCGGGCGAGCAGCTGCAGCGGGACGCTCGCGGTGATGGGACTGAACACGTCGCGGACGGCCGGCACGCGAATGATACAGTCGGCAATCTTGTTGATTTCCTCGTCGCCCTCGGTAGCAACGACGATGACCTTGGCACCGCGCGCCTTGCACTCCATAAGGTTCGACACGGTCTTGTCGTAGGTGGCGCTCTTGGTGGCCACGGCGATGACGGGGAAGCCCGGATCGATCAGCGCGATGGGGCCATGCTTCATCTCGCCGGCAGCATACGCCTCGGCGTGCAGGTAGCTGACCTCCTTGAGCTTGAGTGCGCCCTCGTAGGAGATGGCAGCGCCCATACCGCGTCCCACGAACAGCGCCGACTGCGCGTCCTTGCATAGCAGGGCGGCCTCGTGCACGGCCTCGGTCTGCGTGTCCAAAATCCACTGGATCTGCTCGGCCGTATCGGAAAGCTCGCGGAACATCATGCGCGTCTGCTTAGTGGTCAGACGGTACTTGACCTGCGCCAGCAGCAGAGCCAGCAGCGTCAGGCTCACAACCTGGCCGATGAAGCTCTTGGTCGAGGCGACCGCGATCTCCTTGTTGGCCTTGGTATAAATGACGCCGTCGCTCTCACGCGCCACGGGGCTGCCCACCACGTTGGTGATGCCAAAGACCTTGGCGCCCTTGATACGCGCGTCGCGAATGGCGGCGAGGGTATCGGCCGTCTCGCCCGACTGGGACACGGCAACGACGAGCGTCGTCGGCGTGATGATGGGGTTGCGATAGCGGAACTCGCTGGCAGCCTCAACCTCGGTGGGAATGCGAGCCCAGCCCTCAATAAGGTTCTTTGCGATGAGTCCTGCGTGATAGCTGGTGCCGCAGGCGATCACGTAGACACGGTCGATGTCGTTGAGCTCCTCGAGGGACAGGCCCAGCTCATCGATATCGAGCTCGCCGGCAGGCGTCATACGGCCAACCAGCGTGTCGCGCACGACGCGCGGCTGCTCGTGAATCTCCTTGAGCATAAAGTCGGGATAGCCGCCCTTTTCGGCCATGTCCAGATCCCAATCGATGTGGGTGACCTTGGGCTCGATGACATTGCCGGCCTCGTCGGTGTACTCGACGCCCGCAGGCGTAAGCTTGGCAAACTGACCGTCCTCGAGCACCACGACATCGCGGGTGGCATCGATAAGCGCGATCACATCGGAGGCAACGTAGGAGCCGGTCTCGCCCACGCCGACCACAATCGGGGAGTCCTTGCGGGCAACGGCGATCACGCCAGGTTCGTCGGCGCACACGGCGGCCAGGCCATAGGCGCCCACCACGTGGGTGCAGGCCTCGCGCACGGAAGCCATCAGGTCGCGCGTCTCGGCATAGGCCTCTTCGATCAAGTGCGCGAAAACTTCGGTATCGGTCTCGCTCTTAAAGTGATGGCCGCGGCCCTCCAGCTCTTCGCGCAGCTCGGCGAAGTTCTCGATGATGCCGTTGTGGACGATGGCGATGCGACCATCGCAGCTGGTGTGGGGATGGGCGTTGACAACGGAAGGCTTGCCGTGAGTGGCCCAGCGGGTATGGCCGATACCGCAGGTAGCGTCGCTGTCGATATTGGAAAGCTCGCTCTCCAGGCCCGCAACCTTACCCACGCGGCGGATGACGTCGAGGTGAGCCGCGGCGCCCTCGCCCACCTCGAGCGCGACGCCCGAGGAGTCATAACCGCGATATTCCATACGCTTAAGGCCCGTGACCAGAATGTTCTTTGCAATATCAGAGCCGGTGTAGCCGACGATTCCGCACATAGGATAAATCCCTTCGTTCGCGTGACTGCAAGACGTCCACGCACAGGGGGCGCTGAGACGTATAACGTTCGAGTATTGTACTCACGCAAACGCAAGCTGATATACCAGAAGTGGTATCTCAACTTAGATACCACCCGATGCACACACGTCCAGCCGGTCCAAACCACCACAATGGGGACAGGCACCTTCGTGGTGGTCGCGCTAGCAACGGCGTTTCCCCAGATAAAACCTGCCAAAATAAACCTGTCCCTTTTTGGTAGGTTTGGGATGCTACAATCTGGCTTGTACTTGAAACGCATCAAAGGGGCCGCTATGGCAAAGGTAAAAATCAGCGACGTCGCGCGCGAGGCCGGGGTTTCGTTGGGCACGGTTTCCAACGCGCTCAACCACCCCGAAAAGCTGCGCCCCGAGACCCTCAAGCTCATCAACGAGACCATCAATCGCCTTGGCTACCTGCCCAACCAAAGCGCCCGTCAGCTCGCGGGCGGCGCCACCAAGTCCTTTGGCCTGGTGCTCCCCCGTCTCGATCACGGCTTTTCGCTCCAAATCGCCAGCGGCGCCCACAACGAGGCCCGCAAGCACGGCTACGACTTGCTCATCGCCAACGCCGATAACGACGATATTCTCGAGGACCATTACCTGCGCTACTTTATGGGCACGCAGATGTCCGGCGTCATGGTTCAGCCCATGGCGTCCCCCGACTGGCATCCGGCCATGACTAAAATGCCCGTGCCGATCGTCCATCTGGACATCCACTGTTCCGAGCCCGGCTACTACGTAGCGGCCGACAACGAGGCCCAAGGTCGCATCATTGCCGAGCTCGCCATCGCCCGCGGCGCACACCATATTGTCGTCGTCGGCCGAGCAGCATTTATGCAGCTCACCCTACGCGTGCTTGGCATTCACAAGGCCCTCGCCCTGCACCCCGATATCAAGATCGAAGTCATCGACGCTGGCGAATGGAATACCGCTGCCGACGGCTACGGCATCGGTGCCCAAATCGCCGAGCGCCCCGCGAACGAACGCCCCGATTTTGTCGTCGGCCTGACCGACGTGTTGGCCTCGGGCGTTATCTCGGCGCTGGTCGACAAGGGCATCTCTGTCCCCGGGCAAGTACGCGTAGCAGGCTGCGATGGCAACCCGCTCGCTTGGAGTGGATCGGTCCCGCTCACTACGGTAGCGCCCCCGGGCTACGAGATTGGCCGCAAGGGCGTTCAATTGCTCATGGAGCAAATCGAGAACAAGGCCCCGGCAAAGACCAAGCACGTCCACATCGGCTCTGCCGCGCGCACCGTCACCGCGGTCACGGCCATCGAGGACATCAACCGCCAAGAACTCGTGCGGCCGTTCCTGCTGGAACGCGCCAGCACCCAGGCAAGCAGCCAGACCGACGCCACGGCCATCAACCTCGGTGCGTATCTATAGCACGCACGCAAGTATGCTAAGTCGCCGCTCAAGCAAAAGGGGCCCGACCATTGCCGGGCCCCTTTTGCTTGAGCGCAAACGTGAGCAATCGCTCGTTTCAACACCGCAATTGTCTAGCGCACGGCCTTGACTGCCGCCGCCAGGTCGAACAGCGTATCGAGCACGGCCTCGCAGCCATCCACCACGTCCTGCGGCAGCGGCACGATATCAGGAACGGCAAAGACGTGGCAGCCAGCCGTAATGCCCGAGACGCAGCCGTTGCGCGAATCCTCGACCACGGCACATTCCTCGGGAGTAAAGCCCGCGCGCTCGCAGGCGAGCAGATACATCTCGGGGTCGGGCTTGCCGTGCACGACGTCCTCGCCGCAGGTCACCGTTTCAAACTTGTCAAAGAGACCGAATGATTTAAGGTTGCGCTCGGCGGTAACGTGGCGCGACGACGTCGCAAGGCCCACGTGATAGCCCGCCGCCAGCAGCTCGTCTAGACACTCGGCGGCGCCGGCCTTAAGCTCCAGATCGGTCTTGACCATCTCGTCGCGAATCTCCTTGTGGCGGACATAGATCGCCTCGGCGGTCTCGTGGCTGCCGTAATGCTTATCGAGGATGTCCATGACATCGGGTAGCGTGCGACCGATAAACTGATGGATCAGCGCATCATCAATCGCGAGCCCCAGCTCAGCGGCGCCTGCCTTCCAGGCCCTAATCCCCAAACGCTCGGTATCGACCAGCGTTCCATCCATGTCAAAAATAACAGCCTTGATCATATCGGTCCCCCTCGCCGGATTGCATTACTGCCACTCTACCGCACTTTACAAGCTTGTATATAACGTATATAGCATATTGCACTTTCGTTACATAGCTGGAAGTCTTATGACAAGCAGCTCGGTGGGATTATAGTTTCATCCGAGCTTTAATAACTGTAAGGAACTTTCATGCTTTCAGACACCGCCGCACCCGCAGAGGAGCTTCAGGGCAAACTCGCAGCACTCGAGCAGCTGCTTTTGGCATACGGACGCGTCGCCATCGGCTTTTCCGGTGGTGTCGACAGCAGCTTTTTGGCCGCGGTCTGCGCCCGCATCATGCCTACCAATACCCTCCTCGTCCATCTCACCACGCCGCTCATCGGCACGCCCGAACAGGCTTCGTTTGAGCAGTCCGTTGATGGACAGGCCAATGAGGGGCCGCATTTTAAGCTCCCCGTGCTCAATCTTTCGGTCGATCAGCTGCAGCTCCCCCAGGTAGCCTGCAACGATGCCAATCGCTGCTACCACTGCAAGCACGCCGGCTTTACCGCCATCGTCAACCACGCCAAGTCGCTCGGCTTTCCCACCGTCATCGATGGCAGCAATGCAAGCGATCGCGGTGACTACCGCCCCGGCATGCGTGCGGCAGAAGAGCTCGGCGTACGCTCACCCCTTATGGAGGTCGGCTTTACCAAGGACGAAGAGCGCGAGCTGCTGCGCGCATGGGGCTATCCCGTTTGGAACCTGCCGGCGGGAGCATGTCTTGCCACGCGCGTTCCCACGGGCGAGGAGCTTACGCGCGAGAAGGTCGATTTAATCCGCGCCTGCGAGGATTACCTGCACGATCTTGATCTGGCACAGGTACGCGCGCGCTTGATCAGCGGCTGCATGCATATCGAGGCCGCACCCGCAGATGTTGCCAAGATTGCCGCCCTCGGCGGTGCCGCCATCGACGACAAGGGCAAGACCCCGCTGCCCGCCGTTATCGAGTCCGCGCTGCGCGAGCTGGGCTGCGACCATATCTCCCCTGAGGTCACCCCCTACATCCACGGCAACATGAACCTGTAGGTTGCGCCGTTTTACAAACGGCGCAACTGCTCGGCGCTGCACGGGCTCCGGGCACGGCAATCTGACGTTCAACTTCACGGGCGCGACCAAAAGGTCAGCGCCCGCTTGTTTCACGTCACCTTGCCGCACCCGGAGCCCGCTCGCTCGCATATGCTCAACCTGCGCTGCGTTAACTGACCTGCCAAAAAGGGACAGGTTTGTTTTGGCAGGTTTTATCTGGGGAAATATCGCGAGGCAGTCGCCCCCCTAGCACCCATCTAACTTCGAGAGACACAAGAGGGGCGACTCGGCTGCATCTACTTCTTCCGATAGCGGCGGTTGCGGCTCGTCGATGAACCCATTACTTCGATGAGCCCTTTATCCGCCATTTTTGGCAGATGGTAGCGGACGGACGAAATTTTGACCCCCGATGCAACCGCTATTTCTCGCGCCGTCATATCCACTTCGGCGCTGAGAGCCTCCAGGATCCTATCCGCTGTCGAAGCTGACGGTTCTCTGCTCATATCGATAATCTCAAACGTGTCTTTGCCACATTTTGACAGGACATGTTTATCGACAAGGTCCCCGCAGATCAGACGAATGTCATCCGAATCCCACTTCAGGGCCTCTCGTATTTTTTGAACATCGCATACGCACCCATGCTCCCGCATAAACATGAGCAATGTTTCTTCGCGATCCGTCAGCTCGGCGCCCACATGGCTCTGAATCCACGTGCGGTTTTCAGCAAGCTCCGCCCCGTGCCGGGAAAGCAGCACCGTAAACGAATCAGCCTTAACGATAAATTTCGGCCTGCCAAGCGAACGAGACTCCATCTCGCGAATCATAGCCGGGATACCAGATCCCTGGCTTTCCGCAACGGCCCCCTCGGCATGCTCTAACGGCGTCGCCCCCATTAGGCTCATGAGCTTTGGGTTTCGGCAGCGCGATTCCCCGTCTGCAAGATTGTCCACCGTCTTTCCGCCCCAAAGCCCGCCAGGGTTTTTGATCTCTATTCTGTCTGGATAGATATCGACACTCACGGCCTGCCCCACAAACACGGGCGAATATTCTCGATGGATGCAGGCATTTGCCAAGGCCTCGCGCAAAACCTCCTGGGGAACTTCCCAATCCTCCCTTCTGCCAGCGCCTTGCACTATCGTCGCTTTGCGCAAGTTTCGTCCAATCGCGGCAAGGGCATCTTCGATGCAAGCCGGAATCGGGCCATCGCACAACTGGCGGTCAATAAACCGGGGTTGCCCGGGTGCAGATTTTTCCACATCGGAATGAACGGCGACATCGATCATCAGTTTGGGATAGAACTGCTGGGGGTAAATTCCCGCCGACAGAAGCCCCGCGAGCTTCACGGCACCATCCTTTGTAGTGATATTGAGTCTGACCAGCTGCTTTTCCAGCGTATCGGCCCCGCGCAAAACGCGCGGGGTCTGCAGCCGGCGATTTGCGATAATAGACCGCACGACATCTGGATCCAAATCCTCGACCGTTGCCTCCGAAACCACCGTGCCGTCTGCATCGCTCGGAAGCAACGCACTCTGCAGCTCATATAGCTCAGCGGGTGACATCTTGATATCTTTATCATCCACGCGCTTGTAGCTACCGTTCTGCACGCCGCGCGCGCCGATATAGCAAGGCTTCGCTTTAAGCTCAAGTTCAAAGATGCGCACCAGAAGCACCTGGAGCCCGTCGACCTCGCCTCGATCAAGCTCGTACCGCGGCGCATGGGTCACCACTGCCGCTGAGCCTCCGTCTCCGATACCCGAAACAAACTGATCGCGCACCCTATCGATAGCAAAGTTAGCCGAAGGAACAAATCCTTCGGCTTCGTTCAGGCCCAAAATAATGAGCCCACCCGCAGTGTTCGCAAAAGCGCTCACTGTCTCCCATACGTCTGCGCTCAATTTATTCGTGCAGGCTTTAACTTCTACCGATGCGTCATCAGTCCCCCGCCTGCGAAGGCGCTCAACAATAAGGCCAAGAGGTTCATCCAGCAGCATTGGCATTCCGTCTCTCTAAAACGATAGATTTATCTCTCTAAAGTATAGCTTATCTCTCTAACTTTAGAGAGATAAGCATCTTATTTTAGAGAGACATTTAGAGAGACGAACGCGACCTCTCTAATCATGGGTTCCTCTCTTTAAAGTGCGCACATCCCAACCGTACCTTAAGCTGCGGTGAAATAACTCACGATTAACCTGCCAAAAAGGGACAGGCTTATTTTGGCAGGTTTTATCTGGGGAAACGCCGAATAGCCCCACATCAACAACTGCCGCAGCTCCATATGAGACAAATGAATCTGTAGCGTCTATCCCAAATCTTGAGTATTTGTTCGATAGAACGACCCTCGGCGGCTCCTGCTAGACTGGTAGATTCCCAACCGTCCATCCAGGAGCCTCAATGTCGCGCAAGTCCGCCTACAAGCAAGTCCTTTCCATCGGCACCGCCGTGGTGCTGGGGTTTGCGCTGTTTACGGGATCGCTCGACGGAGCTCCCAAGCTGCTGTCGCCGCAAAGCGATGAACAGGCGGTAGCTCTGGCCGAGAAGCAAAACGAGAGTCCCAAGCGCACCGGCAACGAGGCAGACCTGGTCGCCCGGCTCGAATCGGGAACAGCCAGCTCCGAGGACTCCGACGATGGCTCTGAATCCGCCGCAATTGACACCGGTGACGACACTTCCACAGGCAGCGCCGCCACCCCCATCGACGAGGTCGAAAACCCCGACCTCAACCGCGCCCGCGGTGTTTATCTCAGCAGCATTCCCGACTACGCCGGCAACCCCTACGTTGCCCTTCGCGCCGACAGCACGCACCCGCTCGGCACACCATCATTCACGCTCGATGAATACGAGCGCGCTACAGAAGAGGGTTGCTTTAAGAAGTTCTCCAAGCTCGACAGTTTGGGCCGCACCCGCAAAGCGCTCGCCTGCGTAGGCCCCGAATCGCTCGGCCAGGGCAAGCGCGGCGATATCTCGCGCATCCACCCCGCCGGCTGGCGCCAGCAGCGCTACGACTTTATTCCGGGCCAGAGCCTCTACAACCGCTGCCACCTTATCGCCTGGTCGCTCTGCGGCGAAAACGCCAATCGCAAGAATCTCCTCACCGGCACGCGCTATCTCAACGAGACGGGCATGCTACCGTTTGAAGAGCAGATTCTCAACTACATCCACGACACGGGCAACCATGTTCTCTATCGCGTCACGCCCATGTATAACGAAGAGGAACTCGTCTGCCGTGGCGTGCGCCTTGAGGCGCAATCGGTCGAGGACCACGGCAGGACCCTCTGTTTCCACGTATATTGCTACAACCTGCAGCCGCATGTGCAGATCGACTACGCCACCGGCCGCAATCAGGCCTCGGGAGACTAGGGCCGACCAAGCTGCCCCAAAACCTACCATGATCCGTTTTCCTCCGCCCCCTAGGGATCAAAAGGGGCCGCCCTGGATTGCCCAGAGCGGCCCTTGCATCGGCATGTATATTACAGGCAAAGTCACACGCTACTTGGCGCGGCCCTCCTCATAGCGCTCAACCAGCTTGGCCTGAACGTCATAAGGCACCTGCTCGTAGCCTGCAGGCTTCATGGTAAAGTCGCCCGTGCCGCGCGTGATAGAGCGCAGACGCGTCGAGTAATCCGTCAGCTCGGCGAGAGGCGCCTGGGCGATGACCACGGTATCGCCGCGCTCATCGGTCTCCATACCCGTCACGCGACCGCGCGAGGCCGAGATGTCGCCCATCACGGCGCCGGCGTAGCTCTCGGGGATCGTCACCGTGATTTCCTCGATGGGTTCCAGCACCACCGGGTCGGCATCGGCACACGCCTTGCGCAGGCCGATGCGAGCTGCCGCGCGGAACGCCATCTCGTTGGAGTCGACGCTGTGATACGAGCCGTCGTACACAGCCACGCGAATGCCCGTGAGCGGATAGCCGGCAATGATGCCGTCCTTCATGGTCTCCTGGACGCCCTTGTCCACGGCGGGGATCAGCGAGCGCGGAATGCGACCGCCCACGACCTCGTCCACAAACTCATAGCCATCGCTCGTGCCGTCGGGTCCAATGAGCGGCTCAACGCGCAGCCAGCAGTCACCATACTGGCCGGCGCCGCCTGTCTGCTTCTTATGGCGACCCTGGGCACTTGCCGTGCGGCGAATAGTCTCGCGATACGGGATGCGGATCGGCACGCTCTTGGCCACGACCTTGGTGCGATCCTCAAGGCGATTGAGCAGGACCGAAACCTGCGCCTCACCCACGGCGGAGATGATAGTCTGGCCGGTCTCCTCGTCACGATCGATGCTCATGGTCGGATCGGCCTTGCAGGCCTTCTCAATAAACGTGTAGAGCTTCTCTTCGTCCCCGCGATTCTCGGCCTCGATGGCAATGCGGTACTGCGAGTTGGGGAACTTAAACGCCGCAGCCTCGACCTTGCCGGTAATCGAGAGCGTATCGCCCGTCTCGGCCGCCAGCTTGGGTGCCACGATGATGTCACCGGCATAAGCGTGGCCAACCTCGGTCATATCGCGGCCGCACATCACATACAGGTGGGCCAGACGATCGCTCTTGCGGGTACGCGCGTTGATCAGCTCAAGGCCCGGCTCAAGCGTGCCCGTCAGCACCTTGATAAAGCTGATGCGACCCTGCTGCGGATCGGCCAGCGTCTTAAACACAAACGCCACCGGACGGTCATCGTCACTCGAGATCTTGAGCGAATCGCCGCCGATAAGCGGCATCTCGCCGTAGTCGGTCGGCGCCGGGAAGTATGTGGCGATGTCGTCCATCAGCGAGTTGACGCCCTGCTCCTTAATGCAATCGCCCGCAAAGACCGGCACAAAGACGCGCTCGGCGATCGCCTTCGACAGCAGGCCTTCAAGCTCCTCCTGCGTCAGCGTCTCCTCGCCTTCCAAGTACTTCATCATCAGTTCGTCGTCAGTCTCGGCCACCAGCTCGCACAGATGGTCATGGGCTTCCTCGGCCTGGGCACGATACTCCTCGGGAATCTCCGACTCAACGGCTTCGGTGCCGTTGCAATGGCGCGCCTTCATGCGCACCAGGTCGATGATGCCGTCAAAGTCCTCGCCCTCGCCCCAGGGAAGGGTCACGGCGCCCAGGCGCGTGCCAAAGCGCTCCTGCAGCAGGTCCATCGTGGTCGCAAAGCTGGCCTCGGAGCGCGACAGGCGGTTTACGAACACCGCACGCGCCAAGCGCAGGTCCTCAGCGGCATACCAGAGCTTAACCGTCGTAGGCTGCGGGCCGGCCTCGGCGTCGACCACAAACAGAGCCGTCTCGCAGACGCTCATCGCGGCAAAGGCGTCGCCGATAAAATCGGGGTAGCACGGGGCATCGAGCACATTGATGCGCGCGCCCTTCCAGTCGATCGGCGCGATGGTCGTCGAGATGGAGAATGAACGCTTGACCTCTTCAGGGTCATAGTCGAGCGTGGGCTTGGTGCCGTCGTGGCCGCCCAGGCGGGCGGTCTTGCCGGAAAGGTGGAGCATGGCCTCGGCGAGTGAAGTCTTGCCCACCCCGCCTTGGCCTACGAGCACCACGTTCCTTACATTGCCGGTCTTGGGAGCACCCATGATGACCTCCTTGCAGGGCCGCGCGCAATGCGCGACGCCAACGGGGAGAGTTCGCGGTCGGTGCCATCCCGGGAGCAGCATGGTCGGCAACCGAGCCGACTCACCCTCCAAATGTCCTATGCCACCACCCTACCCTCACGGGCGGCCGTCCATGCATACCTTTCGGCGCACGTATGAATACAGGCGGCGAGAGGAAGAGACAAGCTTGTGAGGCGATTATTGAACCCCGTCGATGCAAACAAAAAGCCGCCACAGACCGTAAGACCTGCGACGGCTTCACCTCAATTAATAGTTGAGTAAATACCTGAGCCTATCCCTCGATACGGCTCAAGAACTCACGGGTGCGCTGCTCACGCGGATGGTCGATGACCTGCTCGGCAGGACCTTCCTCGACAATGCGGCCGCCATCCATAAAGACCACGCGGTCGGCAACATCGCGCGCAAACTGCATCGCGTGGGTCACGATTACCATCGTCATATTCTGCGCGGCAAGGTCTTTAATGACATGCAGCACCTCGGCCGTCAGCTCGGGATCGAGTGCCGAGGTTGGCTCGTCAAAGAATAAGATTTCCGGATCGAGCGCCAGGGCGCGGGCAATACTCACGCGCTGTTGCTGACCGCCCGAAAGCTCACACGGAACCTTGTTCTCGTTGCCCGTAAGCCCCATCTGCGCGATCAACTCGCGCGCACGAGCTTCCGCCTGCTCGCGCGGGCGCTTGAGCACGCGGATCGGCGCGTCGATGATGTTTTTCATCACGGTATAGTGCGGGAACAGGTTGTAATTTTGGAACACCAGGCCGAATCGCGAGCGTGCCCGCTTGGGCACATCGCCCTTCGCATAGACTGCGCCCGAACCCGCATCCGTCGCAACGGCAAGGTCACCAAACGAGAGCGAGCCTCCGTCGAGTGTCTCGAGCAGCGTGGCACACCGCAGCAGCGTGGACTTGCCGCCACCCGAAGGCCCGATAATCGCCACGACCTCGCCACGCTTCACCTCAAGCGAGATATCCTTGAGCACCTCATTGCCGCCAAACGCCTTGCGCGCGTTCGCTATATTCATTACCGTTCCGGACACGGGAACCTCCATGTGTTTAAAAAGACAGCGAGCGTGTGACTGGCGAGACAATGTGCTCCGAAAGAGGAGCGCCGCGTACTTCTGTACGCAAGCGACGGTTTGAGGAGCAGATTGGCCGTCAGGCACACGCGCAGCGTCGAGCAGTCCGCCGTTCGTTAGAACGGCGGAACGATCTAGTCATGATAATAGTCCAGCTTCTTTTCGGCGGCGCCCAGCAGCATCTCGACCACAAAGTTAAAGACCCAGTAAATCAGCGCCGCGATCGCAAACGGTACCATGCTCACCTGCGAGGCAACCAGGGCCTTGGCCGTCGAGAACATCTCGCCCACGCCAATGGCAAACGCCAGCGACGTGTCCTTGACCAGCGTGATGATCTCGTTGCCCATCGCCGGCAGAATACGCTTGGCGACCTGAGGCATCACGATATACAGAAACGTCTGCACGCGCGAATAGCCCAGCACCTCGGCAGCCTCGTATTGACCGCGCGGAATGGACTGCAAACCCGAGCGATAGATCTCGGCAAAGTAGCCGGCGTAGTTGATGATGAACGCCACGACGCATGCCGTCCATTTGGAATCGGGCGTGAGCGAGATGCCGAACACGTAGTACGGAGCAAAGTAGATGGCGAACATCTGTAGCATGAGCGGCGTGCCACGCATCACCGAAATATAGATACGCGCGATCCAGCGAAGCGGCGCAATTTTGCTCATGCGCATGAACGCCACGGGGATTCCCAGCGGAATCGACCCCAACAGCGTCAGCACAAACAACTGCAAACTGACCAAGAAACCCTGGCCGAGCATCTGCATCATTACTTGGATAGACATTACTTGAGCACCCAATTATCGAAAGATAGACCATAGCTTGAATATTTATCGCAGAGGTCCTTGACCGTGCCATCCTCGTAGAGCGCCTTGAGCGACTCGGTCACGGCATCGGCGGACTTGGTGTCGCCCTTCTTAAAGCCAACGGCGTAGTGCTCGCTGGACAGCGGCTTGTCGAGCTGCGTATAGGCATCGGGCTTGGCGGCAAGCTGATACTGAGCGATCGAGAGGTCACAGGCAACGGCATCGACTGCACCACTCTCGAGCTGCATAAATGCCGTGTTGTACTCACCGATGGTATCGAGCGTGGCAAACGTCGCGGCCAGATCCTTCTGGTCGCCCTCGAGCACATCCTGTGCAGCGGAATCAGTCTGCGTAATCACGGTCTTGCCGGCAAGATCGTCCCAGCTCTTGATACCCGCGTCCTTCTTGACCACGAGCACCTGCTCGTTAAGCATATAAGGCTCGGAGAACGTGTAGTCGTCCTCGCGGCCCTCCATGGTAAAGCCGTTCCAGATGCAGTTGATGGCACCCGAGTTGAGCAGCGTGTCCTTGGCGTCCCAGTCGATGGCCTCATACTCAACATCCCAGCCCTGCTTGTCGGCAACGGCCTTGGCAAGGTCGAGGTCAAAGCCGGTGTACTCGCCATCGTCGCCTACAAAGCCGTACGGAGGATAGGACTTGTCAAAGCCCACCACGAGCTTCTTGGACTCCGCAGCACCCTTCATGTCCTTGGCTGCGGCAGAACCGGCAGCAGTGCCCTTATCGGCACCGCCACAGCCAACCAGGCCAAGGCCTAGAACCGTAGCGAGTGAGCCGGCTAGACCAACAAACTGACGACGAGACATATCGGCATTCATGGTATCCCCCTTGGTAGCACTTTAGTTAGGTAAAGTGAATCATGTAACGTTCAGAATCATACACTTTAGTGAGATGGAGTACAAGGGAGGGTTTGCCCGCTGGGCTCCGGGGCGGGGGTTAAGTTTCCTGCTCTACAGTCCTGCTCACGACGGAGGCCACATTAAGTGGCCTCCTGTTCGTGCGGAACTCGCGATAAACTTAACCCCCGCCCCGGAGCCCAGCGGGCAATCATCGTTGTACCTATCACTGATACCAATAAACCGCTTGCATATCGTCTGTTGGCTTGGCACGGTACAATGCTTGTGGCTTTAAATTTATAAATTAGTGGGGTTAATTCATGGCAGAATCTCGTGCGGAGCGTAGGGCTCGTCGTGCTTTGGTGGAGGCGGCTGAGGGGTCGAAGGAGGAGAAATCTTCTACGAAATCCAAGTCTTCCAAAACTGCAAAAAGCAAATCGACCAAGAGCAGAGCTAAGGCCAAGCGTCCCGGCTCTCGTCGGGGTGAGGACAAGTCACCTCAGACTCGCACCAAGCGCCCGCATAAAGATCCGGTTTCGTCTGCACGTAAGGCTGTGGACCCCAAGTCTCCCTGTTCGATCATGAAATCTTGCGGTGGGTGCACGGCGCTCAATCGTCCTTATAAAAAGCAGTTGGCAGCCAAGCAAGCTGCTATGGAGGAGCTTTTTTCTTCGCTTTGTGAGCGTGAGGGTATCGCCGTTGATCCTATTCGCGGTATGGGCGTCACCCTGGGCGACCCGGGTAAATATCCTGCGCCGCGTGGCTTTCGCCATAAGGCTGCCACTCCCTTTGCTCCCGGTAAGGAGGGCGCTGTCCGTTGCGGTTTCTTTGAGCGCGGCACGCACAAGATCGTTGCCGTACCCGAGTGTCCTGTCGAGGCGCCGGGTGCCCGTCAGATTCTCAACGGCATCGCACGCGAAGCTGAGCGTCTGCATATTCCCGCCTTTAATGAGGACAAGCATCTTGGTTTGCTTCGCTATGCCGTCGTCCGCTGCGGTTGGCGTACCGACCAGGTCATGGTTACGCTCGTGACCGCCCAGCGTGACTTACCGCATGCGCAGGAGTTCTTTGAGGCCGTCGCGGCGCTCGATCCGCATATCGTCACCGTTGCCCAAAATATCAACGGCCGTCCCGGTAACGCCATCTTGGGTGAGGAGACTCGTATCGTCTATGGCGCCGAGTGCATGCGCGACCAGCTGCTCGGTTGCGAATTCGATATCTCCCCTACCGCGTTCTATCAGACCAATCCGCAGCAGACCGAGCTACTCTATCAGCTCGCGATTGACGGCATGGACCTGCAGCAGGGTGACATTCTTATGGACGCTTACTGCGGCAGCGGCACCATCGGTCTGTGCGCCGCGAAGGATGCCCGGGACAGAGGTGTCGGCATTATGCTGCTCGGCGTGGAGCGCAACCCGGCGGGCATTGCCGACGCACGTCGCAATGCCGAGCTCAACGGCCTCACCCGCAGCGCTTGGTTTATGGCCGACGATGCCACCGACTACATCCTAGATGCCGCCGATAACAACGAGCGCGTCGACGTCCTCTCCATCGACCCGCCGCGCGCCGGCTCAACGCCCGAGTTTCTTGAGGCCGCCTGCGCACTTAAGCCGCGCCGCATCACCTATATCAGCTGCAATCCCGTGACCCAAGAGCGCGACCTACACCAGCTCCTCGACGGTGGCTATCGCCTGCTCAAGATCACGCCGGTCGACATGTTCCCTCATACCGACCACACCGAGACCGTCGCGGTCCTCGAGCGCCGCTAATTCTCCGGCACGGGAAAGGGGGCGGCCCGCCTGGACCGCCCCCTTTCATTGGGCATATGAGTCTCGTTACATCCCCTTGCGCAGGTCGCATACGCCGGCTGCCGCCATCTCGCGCAGCAGCGTCTCGCGGTCGCGCGTCACGATCAGGTCCAGCGGGAAGTGAATCTCGTCGAGCAACTTGCGGGCGTGCTCGAGCTTGCCAATGGCCATACCAATGTGGGCATCGGTCGACACACCAATACCCACGCCCAGCTCGGCGCAGCGCTCGGCAATCTTGCGGCATACGGCCCAATGCTCAGTGTCGGCACCGTGCTCAAGACTATGGTTATTGATCTCAATGATCTTGTGCTTGGCCTTGGCCGCCAGCAGCACCTCATCGATATCGAACGGCACGCCCGAACGACCCGTATGCCCAAGCATGAACACCTTGGGGTGCTCCAGGGCATTGATGTACATCTGGGTCGTTTGGGTGAGCGTCGCGCCTTCGGCAAACTGTGGATTATGCACGCTTGCCACCAAATAATCCAAATTACGCGTCACCAAATCGAACAGCGAATGCTGGCGACTGTACGAATCGCCGGCAATATCGAGCGACACGGGAATGTCCTCGCCAAACAAGCTTCCGTCCAGCGAAACGATATCGACCTCGGCGCCGCGAAGCACCAGCACGCCGCTCCAAATGCGCGGCCAGATATCCTGGTTAATAAAGAACTGGAAACTGCGCAGGTCGTTGGGGCAAGCCGTAACCATAGAGCTCAGATGGTCGGCAGATCCGAGCACCTGCAGGCCACGTTCCGCCGCCCAGTACACATTCTCCTCAATGGTTGAGTACGCGTGCGCGGAGAACAGCGTATGAGTATGAATATCACAAGAAAGAAGGTAGGGCATCGGGTCTCCTTATCCGGTATGGCCGTCGCGTATATTCATTGTACGCATAGCTTTCGGCAGTCGTAAAACTGCTTCATCCCAACCACACAACGGCACAGACAACGGGGTCTGGCTTTAAACCAAACCCCGTTTCACGTAAAACATTGTAAGCAGAGCGCTTTACTTTTAACGATACTCGTCGGCCAGCTGCTTCCAGGCGGGCAGTGAGTTAACAATAGTCTTGTAGCTCACACAGTAGCCCAAGCGGAACCAGCCCGGCATACCAAAACTGTCCGAGGGCACCGCGAGCAGCTCATACTTCTTCGCGCGCTCGCAGAAAGCGTTCGCATCGGGCTCCAGCGCCTTCACCCACAGGTAGAATGCACCATCCGGCTCAACATAGGTGTAGCCGTACTCCGCTAGTGCATCGGTAAGCGCGGTGCGGTTGCGTGCATAGGCCTCAACGTCACTCGGCTCATCGATGCAGTCGATAATTACGCGCTGGAAGAGCGCCGGCGCGCACACGAAGCCCAGCGTACGGGCGGCACCCGCAACAGCCGGCATCAGACGCGCAGCCTGCGGATTGGTGTTGGGAACCAAAATCCAACCCACGCGCTCGCCCGGCAGCGACAGCGACTTGGAATACGAGTAGCACACGATGGTGTGCTCGTAGATCGAAGGCACCCAAGGCACCTCGGCGCCATAGACAATCTCGCGATACGGCTCATCCGAGATGAGCATAATCGGGTTCTCGGGATCGCGCTTGGCGTTGACCTCGCGTAAAACACTGGCCAGTCGCGTCAGCGTGTCGCGCGTATACACGGCGCCGGTCGGGTTATTCGGCGAGTCGATGATGACGGCAGTCGTCTTATCGGTAATCGCCTTGAGCACGTTGTCCACACTCAGCTGGAACGTATCTTCATTGGCGAGCGCCTCGACACACGTACAGCCGGCTTTCTCAATCCACACGCGATACTCCGGGAAGTACGGTGCAATGACGATAACCTCATCGCCCGGGTTCGTAACGGCGTTGAGCGTGCAGGTGAGCGAAGCCGCGGCGCCCACGGTCATAAAGACATCCTTGCCCTCATAACTCGTACCAAAGCGGCGGTTGAGCGACTCAGCCACGGCGGTACGGCACTGCGGCAGGCCCGGTGCGGGCGTGTATCCGTGCAGCTGGTCACTCGGCAGCTCCAAGGCCTTCTTAATGGACTCCGCCACGGCAGCGGGCGCCGGAACGCTCGGGTTACCCAGCGAAAAATCGAATACATTTTCCGCACCAATCTGCGCCTTGCGCTCAAGGCCATAGCTAAAAATCTCGCGGATGATGGAGCTTTCCGCACCGCGAGCATACATAGTTTCGTTGATCATCTGTTCCCCTTTCGCATAGGCGCTATTGTACGCTTTAGCCGAGCAAAGCGCCGCAGCAATGTTGATTGGGAACAGACTTAAATGCGTGAAAACGCTCATTTAAGTCTGTCCCCAATCAACAAAAAGAAAAAGCCTCCGCAGGTTTCCCCGCGGAGGCTTTCACCACAAAGACTATTTGTCGTCGTCGGTGTCGGCACCGGCATTGACGGCACGGTCATCATCGGCAGTCTCGGATGTGGCTTCGGCATCCTCCTGCATAGCCGCCTGCGCAAATGCCGCGGCATCAGCCGCCAGCTCCTCCTCGCTCATGCGAGGCGCACGCTTCTTGGTCGGCATGCCGGCCGCCTTAGCGTTGCGCTCCTCTTTGGCCGCCAGGATATCGCCCTCACGCTCAAGGTAGGCGTCCCACTTGTTGTCGAGCAGGGCGTTTACGGCGTCACCCTCGACGGTCTCACGCTCAAGCAGCACCTTCGCCATCAGGTCAAGCTGATCGCGACGGGCATCCAAAATCTCGGCCGCACGACGATGGGCCTCACGCATAATGCGCTGAACCTCGATATCGATGCGGCGCGCCGTCTCCTCGGAGTAATCCTGATGATCGGCGTAATCGCGTCCCAGGAATACCTGGTGCTGCGCCTCGCCAAACACTTGCGTGCCCAGTTCCTCGCTCATGCCCAGGCGCGTGACCATCTCGCGTGCCATCTTGGTCGCGCGCTCCAGATCGTTACTCGCGCCCGACGTGATATCGTCGCACATGAGTTCCTCGGCAACACGACCGCCCAAGAACACGGCAAGCTCGTCGAGCATCTCGTTCTTGGTCTTGAGGAAGTGGTCCTCCTGCGGAAGCTGCAGCGTGTAGCCCAGCGCCTGGCCGCGGCTGACGATCGAGATCTTGTGAACCGGATCGGAATGCTCCAGGATGTGACCCACCAGGGCGTGGCCGCTCTCGTGGTAGGCGATCGTGGTGCGCTCGGCCTCGGTCATCACGCGACCCTTGCGCTGCGGACCGGCAATCACGCGCTCCATCGATTCCTCGACCTCGTCCATCGAGATCACGGAACGATGGCGGCGGGCAGCCAGCAGCGCAGACTCGTTGAGCAGATTTGCCAGATCGGCGCCGGTGAAGCCAACGGTCATCTGGGCGAGCTTCTCAAACTTCACGTCCTCGTCCATCGGCTTGTTCTCGGCATGCACGCGCAAGATCTGCTCGCGGCCCTTCACATCCGGACGGTCAACCGTAACCTGACGGTCAAAACGACCGGGGCGCAGCAACGCCGGATCCAGGATGTCAGGACGGTTGGTCGCAGCAATCAGGATGACCGACTCGCTCTCCTCAAAACCGTCCATCTCGACCAGCAGCTGGTTGAGCGTCTGCTCGCGCTCGTCGTGACCGCCGCCCAAGCCAGCTCCGCGCTGACGTCCCACAGCATCGATCTCATCGATGAAGATGATCGACGGGGCCTGGGACTTGGCCTCCTTAAAGAGGTCGCGCACACGGCTGGCGCCGACACCCACGAACATCTCGACAAAGTCGGAACCCGAGATGCTAAAGAACGGCACGCCCGCCTCGCCGGCAACGGCCTTGGCCAGCAGCGTTTTACCGGTGCCCGGAGGGCCCACCAGCAACACGCCACGCGGGATCTTGGCGCCCAGTTTGCGATAGCGGTCCGGATCGCTCAAAAAGTCACGGATCTCCTCGAGCTCCTCGACTGCCTCGTCCACGCCGGCAACGTCCTCAAACTTGACCTTGGGGCGCGTGGCCTCGTTGGTCTTGGCGTTGGTCTTGCCAAACTGCATGTTCCTGTTGTTGGCGCCCATCATCTGGCGCATAAAGTAGAACATGATGGCGATCAGGGCGATCGTCGGAAGCACGCTCATCGCCAAGTCGCCCCAAAAATCGGGGTCATTGGTGTTGACGATGTACTTGGTATCGGGGTGTTCCGCCATGAGCTCGGCAAGCGAATCGGAGCCGACATAGGTCGAGGAGAAGCTCTTGAGCTCGCTCGTATCGCCCTTGTCCTTCTTCGTCTTCCAGTAATGACCCGTCACGCTTCCGTCTTGAACCGTATAGGTCAGATCTTCGACGCGATCCTGCTTGATGGCGCTCACCATCTCGCTCGTCGCGAGCTTTACGGTATTGCTAGAATTGGCAAAGCCGGAGCCCATGTTAAAGAAGGCGTAGCCCAGAAGCGCGCAAGCCAAAATAAAATACAGCCAGCCCGTACGCGTGGGCTTCTTGCCTCCGGGCATCCCCGGGATCTTAGGCTCCCGGGGAGTCTGGGAATTGTTATCGTTACGGTCGTCGGGCATCTTACGAATAAACCTCCGGTTTCAAAATGCCCAGATACGGAAGGTTACGATAGCGCTCGGCATAGTCGAGGCCGTAGCCCACCACAAAGGCATCGGGGCAATGGGTTCCAACATACTTGGGCGTGATGGCCGAGGTGCGGTCCTCAACGTCCTTCCACAGGAAGGCAGCGACCTCCAGCGAAGCGGGCTTGCGGCTCTCGAGGTTCTTCATCAGATACTTGAGCGTCAGGCCCGAGTCCAGAATGTCCTCGACGATCAGCACGTCGCGACCGCGGATGTCGATATCCAGGTCCTTAATGATACGCACGATACCCGAGGACTTCACGCCGTCGCCATAGCTCGAAACAGCCATGAAATCGATGTTGGTCGGCAGCTCGATCTTGCGCATCAGGTCGCCCATAAAGACCACGGCGCCGCGCAGGACCGCAATCAGCACCAGATCCTTACCCGCGTAGTCACGAGTAATCTGCTCGCCTAGGCGAGAGACGATACCGTCGATATCCTCCTGCGTAAACAGAACCTTCTCGATATCCGGATGTTGAGAAGCCATGACAACCCTTTCTTGTGCTTATCGCCCACACACCGCCGTATGGACGCGAACTTCACATTCTAGCAGCGCACGGGGTATATTTTCCAGCCCGTACGCCATCAGCGCGGGAATACCGTCAACGTCGCACAGAATAGCTGGCGTGGGACGCTATTCCGCATCGACCACACGAAGCAGATACGCCACGCGCGTTGCGGCCGTGCATTTAAAACGTTCGTCCGTGCGAACGCCTGCGACCCATACCACGGCACCTCCCGGAGCCGTTCTCACCACGGGAACGCCTGCGCGCTCAGAAACGGGAATACGAGCCTCGTTGAGTAGGTCGGATACCTTCTTACTTCGCCCACTCATGCCCAACGGACACATCACATCCCCCGGCACGGGACCGTCTACCCACAGACGCGCCAAACGCGCCTCGGCGGGAATCTCCCCGCGCGAGCCGGCGAGCATCCGTTCGCTATCGCGATCGGCAAAGCCCAGCGTCGCGGCATCCACCATAGCGACCACCCCTCCGGCACCCGCAAGTTCGCGGGCACGGCGCACAATATCACACCCCGGCTCCACAGCCATCGGCTCTGCCACCAGGATGCGGCCCGCCCCCAGCGGCAATCGACCGGGAATGGTGACCCAATCGGCAACTAACCCCTCGCGCGCCGCCGGGGCCTTGAATGACAGCATGCCAAACTCCACGCGCGCATCGATTCCCGCCGGCAGCGTGACCGAACCCGAGCCCTCGGCGACACAGGCGAGCACGCGCTCCACATGCCGCATCTCCGGGCGAGCGTCGGGGTCGATACGCTTAATTGCCAGTCGCACCATGCGCCGAGCAATCACCACCTCGGCCGCGGCCAGTCGGCGAGCGTCGAGGACCAGTGCGCCCACCGCCTCCTTACGCAGGCAGCTTCGAAACGCCTGTGCGGAAAGCTGGGAAAGAAAGGCATCCTCATCGCCTAAGATCTCGCAGGCGGCGCCAATCGTCTTGCAGACGCTCGCGTTGCGCTGCGCCACCACCGGCATCACTCGATGGCGCACGTAGTTACGCAAGTACGACACGTCCTCGTTGCTCTCGTCCTCTCGCCACGGCTGACCATGCACCTGCAGATAGCCCACGAGCTCATCATGAGTCAGGTCGAGCAAGGGACGCACCACGATGTTCCTCCGGCGAGGAATGCTCGATAGGCCAGCGGGGCCCGAACCCTTAATCGCGTTCATCAAAAACGTTTCCGCCCGATCAGAAGACGTGTGCGCAGTGCAGATACGAGCCGCCGTTCGCGGTGCCCCCGTCTGGTCGCAGAGCTCGCGGACATACCTCCGCGCCGCGGCATAGCGCACCTCGCGGGCAGCCGCCTCGATATTGCCCGATTCATCATCAAAATAGGCATGCTCAACACACAGCGGCAAGCCATATTGTGCGCATAGGCCGCGCACAAAGGCCTCGTCGCCATCGGATGCCTCACCGCGCAGATGATGGTTCACATGCAGCACGTGCAGTCGCTCGCGCGCGATGGGAGCTACACCACGCCCATCCTGAATATCCAACTTTGATGTGCACGCCATAAGGAGCAAAGCCGTCGAGTCCGCGCCACCTGATACCATGAGCACCACGGGGGCAGCCGTCTGCCGCGTTGCCAGAGCTTTATCATCAGCCCACGATGCAGCATGGTGTCCATAATGCTGAGATACCGTTGGCATTTGCTTCCTCCTCTATTCGTTCGCACCCATTGTATCCTTTGGAATCTTATGTCTCGTCTGCACCTTCATATCCTTGGCAGCGGCTCAAAAGGCAACTGCGCGCTCATCGAAGGCCCCCGGGGGCTCATCATGATTGACGACGGTCTTTCTCGCCGCGAGACATTAAAGCGCATGACAGAACTGGGACTCTCGGCAGACAACGTCTCGGCTCTTCTCATTACTCATGAGCATACCGATCACATCAAGGGCCTCGATGTCTGGTGCAAGCACTGGCACGGCCCCCTCTTTGCCAGCAGGGGCACACTTTCGAGCAAAGAAAATCTTTCGCATCTGTCTGTCGAGGAATTCGATCCCGGTGACACCCTATCCATTGCCGGCATCCAGGTGCAAACCTACTCAACATCACACGATGTCATAAATCCAGTCGGCTATCGATTCGACGCCCTCGATGATTCCATCGGCTTTGCCACCGACACCGGAGAGCTATCGAGCCAGGCCATGAACACCCTCAAAGATTGTCGAGTCCTCGCGCTCGAAAGCAACCACGATGTGACCATGCTGCGCGAGGGAGAATATCCCCGCTTTCTTCAGGAGCGCATCCTATCTACAAAAGGGCATCTGTCCAACGATCAGGCCGCCGAAGCCGCACGCGAGCTTGTTACCGATCGCACCGAACAGCTCATTGCCATGCATATCAGCCAAGATAACAATCGCCCGAGTCTTACCGTCAAAAACTATGCCAAAGCTCTAGCCGCAACCCTGGATGACGAGGTCGGCAGCTCCGCCACCCTTCTCCAAGGATCGCGAAATCTCTCGATACGCCCCGCAAGCCAGTATCGGCCAGCAACCATTCAATAGACTGTCCTAAACAGCAAAAGGGGCCGGGAATCGCTTCCCAGCCCCTTTTGTTGTCATTTAATAGCGAAGAACACCAACGAAGCTAGTCGATGGAGATCTTCGTAACGTTCTTCTTCTCGACGATCTTGGGAACCGTAACGGTAAGGATGCCGTCAGCGTACTTAGCCGAGAGACCCTCGCTCGAAGCGTCCTTAAGATACACGCCACGCGTCGCGCTGTACGAGCTGAACTCCTTCTGCAGGAAGTTCTTACCCTCGTTCTCCTCGTCTTCCTCGACATTCACGCTAATGGACAGACGGCCCTCGTTAAGCTCGACATCGATATCGTCCTTGGCGACGCCGGTCAGATAAGCCTTAACCTCATAGCCATCGCCCTTATCCTCAACGTCAACGGGGAACGCCTTAGAGGCAATCGAGCTGTTCGCTAGGTCGCTCATATCATCAAACAGATCGAACAGCGAGCTTGCAGAGGGACGAACGCCAAAAACCGAACGATAAGGAACCATGCTTGCCATGTTTACCACTCCTTTATAGGACTGCCGAGTCATCTTCCAGGTGACTGGGACTTCTTTTGACGCTCTTATATATGCCCACCCGATGCTCATATATACATCGACTATAAAGTTTTTTGAGTCCAGTACCATAAGCATATCTAAGTGTGTAGCACTAAGATTTTAGGAAGGTTAAGGTTCTTTGAACCAGAGCTTAAATAACGAGTATGTCCACAGCTACAAATTACAAGGGGCTTACAATGAGCGCGTACACGTTGTTGGTAACGAGCTAAAGGGCATCATGGACGACCAAAACCAGAACAATATGTTTATGCCGACGCAGGGGGAAGATATTTCCACGCAGCCGCCACGGTTCCATCGCCCCCACATCTCGCAAGAGCCCATTAATGATGCAGAGCCCGAATATGTGACGAGAAATCGATATCAAACGCTCGAGGATGCCCAAACGGGACGTAAGCATATGGGCGTCGCATCGGGCGATCCCGTATATCTAAAAGATGCACCGTTATCAAAAAACAGCGCAATCAATGACGACCCGACGAAAACGCCCATAACTCGGCAGCAAAGAGGTCCCCGACCTAAGCAAACCTTAACGCATTCGGCTCGTTATCTCGAAACGCCAAAACAGGGAAAATCAATCTTCGTTTCGTCAAATAAACGACGCAAGCAGCATCGACTGACAATCCTGCTTTTGATCATTGTGGTCATAGCAGTTGCACTTATGATTCGATTTATTGTCTTTAAATAAAAGCTCATTACCCATAAGCCCAACCGGGTTACAGGTGAAATGCAACGACATTGTGAAGTGTAAACGCAAAAAAAGGGGAGGCCGCGAGGCCTCCCCCTTCTCAATTCAAGCGCACGGCTCGGTGCCGTCCACCGGTCAGCGGCGCCCTGGCCTCCCACGGGCTGACCCCGCAGTACTCTCGGCGCGATGGGGCTTAGCTTC
>NZ_JBBNNA010000020.1:0-38647 GCF_040098065.1 Collinsella sp. CLA-JM-H32B
TGGAGAAGGCCTCCGCAACGGCGTAGCGCTCGGCGCCCTCGACGGGCTCCCAGGTCAGGGTGACCTCGCCGTCGCCGGTCGCCTCCGCCCTGGGGGCGGGCGCCGACGGGTCGGAGGGGGCCGCGGAAGGAATTATCGCAACCTGATGAGTAGCGTGAAGGACCGAGTCCTCTGAATAAGCAGGAAGATAGCTATTTAAAACAAGGAGTAGAGTAATTGGTAAAGCCAACAATAGTCGTTTCATACTACCCTCCGTACTGCAGATGTCTTAAATCATGATAGCGAATGGAGAGAATTAAAACGAGGTTGATCAGCTCAACGGTATCATTTATTGCCGAATATAAACAGTCGATAAAAAGCGATACGTCGCATCATGTGTTATCTCATATTTAATTACTCAAATATTCAATTAACCAATCAATCCCTCAATCAACCGCACCGTTTTGAGATACGAATGCGGGCGATCGAACTGCTCCTCCGCGACGACGCGCGCCTTCTCTCCCATCAACGCACGGCGCTGCGGATCATCGATAAGGTCAATAAGGACACTAGCCATTCCCTCGGCATCCCCAGGTTTCACGTTTACACCAAAACCATCAGCTTCAACCTTTGCCCTAAACTCTTTACTGCACGATGTATTGACCATGGGCTTTCCCGCGGCCAAATAGTCACCGATCTTGGTCACGATGCTCTGGGCGGCCTTTTCCACCAGCGAGTTGATTGTTATGTCGCTCTTGGAAAGCCATGCAGCCATTTGGCTATAAGGCAAATAGCCATGGAACACGACCTCGGCACCGCTAGAATGCGCTGCGGCCTTAAGATTGTCGCGCTCTGAACCATCGCCCAAGATTTGCAGCTTAGCCTCGGGGTGAATTTTCTGCACCAGCGCCATGGCCCTGACCAATGTCTCCAGGTCATAGCACGCGCTTAGCGTACCCGCATAGGAAACCCAAATGTCCCCAGCGGACTTATCAATCTGCGAAGCATGCGCAGCAATGCCAGCATCAAACTCGCACAGCTGATTACCGACATATACGGTTTCGCTCGGAATGCCGGCTCGGGCATCACGCAAACCACGCTCGCGGTACTCATCCGAAGTGCCAACAACGGCATCGGCCATCTGGTATACAGCTTTGGCCTGTCGATAAAACGGCGCGAACAAGATGTCGGAAAGAACAGGAACGTCGAACGCCACACGGAAGGCCTCAGGCCAAAGGTCATTAACATCGACCACAAACGGGATATTAAACTTTTGAGCGGCTTTACCAATTTCCCTAGCAACATCATTGGGTGGAATCTGGCAGTAAATCAAGTCGTAATCATGATGTTCATCGAAATACTCCGATACACGCTTGGCAACGACGTGATGCGCCCAGATACGCTGGGGGCACATATTCTTGGGGTAGAACGGCTCCTCAATAAATCGAATTGCATAGGCGTCGGTCCCGGCATCAAAATGTTCAACGTCGCGTTGACGTTTTTCCCAATGCTGAAATCCCGAAGTAATAAAATCGACATCATAGCCATGCTCATGCAGCAACGTTGCAAGATATACATAGCGCGTTGCGCCCTTGACCTCATTGCCAAGCTTGGCATCTTGCGTATAAATGGCAATTCGCTTTTTCTCTGTCATATCACTAATCCACTCCCACGGCTTTGCTAGGCACTCGTTTTGTCGAGGCGCTCCCCTTTTTCGGCAGCTCGACGATTGCCAAACAAACCGATACGCGAGAAAGCGAACCCAAAACCATTAGTGCGCAACGAATAGACGAACTCCGAGGCAAGATAAGCAACATATGCCACTTTATTGGCTGAAACAACTACACCGGTGAGCTGGGAGTATGTCTGTTTAAATGCACCGCTGATGTGTGACATGCCCGAAACGATTTCAGGATTCATGCGTTTAAACAATGCCGCACAGCGAGCCTTAAGTGCCGGATCCTCAAAGGCCCCCTGCTCAACAAGTCCGCCAACATACCTAAAACCGATGGTATAGAAAGACTCGAGAATCCCCTTGTCGTAAATATTAAGTTCATCAACGATATCGGCCATATCATTCCAGCGAACAATAGGGAGATCGCTTGCTTTTTTAGCCGAAGACGACGTAGGGAGGTCTTCGCGGTAGCAATAAAACGAATCATCGGTATACGCAATCGAGCGAGCCTGAGCAAGCGTTTGAATCAAGAAGGGATTGTCCACCCATCCGGCACCGGGCACCTCTTTAAAGCGAATGCCAAACTCGTCCAAAAAAGAACGCTTGTAAATTGCACTCCAAATGGAAGGGTGATGCTGGATCAGGCGAGGATTATCCCGCAACGTAAACGGCTGCTTCTTTGTATTAATTCGCTTGTAATAGGCGCAGTGACATACGTTCTCCTGTGGAGTACCGGGCATACACACACGCCAATATGCCGACTTCACAACATCGGGCTCTCCGTATGCGTGGGCAAGGTCCATCAGTCTTGTATACATACCAGGCTTAAGGTAATCATCGGGCTCGACAATGGCAATGTATGCACCTCGAGACTCCTCAATACCACGATTGACCGTGGCACCATACCCCTGGTTCGGCTTATCAATAACGCGAATTCGGGAATCAATTTCCTCATGGCGCCTCATGATTTCCAGCGAGTTATCAGTCGAGCCATCATTAAGGACAATAACCTCAAGCGATGCGAAGTCATCGGCCTCGATGCTCGTCAGGCACTGATCGAGATACTGCGCCGTATTAAAACACGGGACAATAACTGTGACCTCTATACGCTCATCAAAATGCAAATTGCTCGGCACTTAAACCCCTTTGGGAACGCAAATCAGAACTGTTTAATCCTAGCACAGCGATATTAGCAGCTAAAAAACTGCTCAACCGCCCGCCCCCTACAGCCGCTGGCACACTACGGACACGTGCTGCCCGTCAAAGCCAAAGCCCCAGCGCACGCGGCCGATGCCTGGTCGCGGCACGCGAATCTCGTCGATACCGTCACGTTCGATGTCGAGCAACGCCTGAACCGCCAACAGCTCAAGACCCAAGGCATCCACGTCGGGGTCATACATCATGTTCATAGTGACAAGCGGACGTTCGTCGAGCATGCCGAGGGTGTCGGCCACATCGAGCATCCTTCCCGTAGGGAACACCTGAATATCCCAGCGATACGCCCCGCGCTTTCGATTGGATGACGGATTGGCATACCCCGGCATACCAAAGCAGAGCCCTTGCAATAGCAGGTGGTATGGCAACGGCGAATCCATCTCGACCGCGCCGGCTTCCGCGTCACGTAGAATTCGACGAAGCGCCTGCCTCACCGCATCCTCGTCACCGCGACACAACCCGTCACGAAGCGCATCGACGTCCCGCACATCCTCGGCGGCGAACTCAAACCATTCAATAATCACGAGACGCAACGCCTGGCGAAGCTCGTTATTGGGCAGACGCAGAGCACGGGAGCGAGCGCTGTTTCCCGGCTCCTCAACCATATCCGTCGTGAGGAAGCCGGACAGGTATAACGCGGTCCAAACATCATCAACGCAAGCGTCATTCGACACGACGGCACCCAGACAAAGAGGAGCCTTAACGCATCCATGCGGTTCAAGTAAATCGAACAGAGTCGAAAGCCGATCGAGACTCCAGTCAACAGCCACCCTACTCAGGGAGTCGGCAAACCCATACAAATCGGCCCGCACCGGCGGCGTGCAACCGCGGTTCAAGAAATCGATCACGCGCGCCGGACTCGAGCAATAAAACCTGCCAAATCGGTATCCCTCGAACCATTCACGCGCGTCATCCAGGAATTCCCCGCGTCCTGCATGGCCTAGCAGAGCCTGAACCTCGTCATCCGAAAAGCCGAACCACCGGTCACACCACGTCGAGAGCGGCGTCGACATACAGTTCGAACACCCGCGCGAAGAAAGCGCCGCCACAGCAGGACCGGGACGCTCCCCCATCAGGCACGCCAGCCGCAACGAATCGCCTGCAGCGGCTATGGCATCGAACAGCACGCGATCGAGCAATTCTGCCGGACAGGAGCCACAAGCGTCCCTCATAGCAAAACAACTCAACAACGCCGCGTCATACCCATCAACGAGCAGCACAACCTGCTCATCGCAAGCCATCTCCAGCAGCTCGATGAGAATGCCAAGCACCAAATTGACCTCATCTGCACTTGCCACGCCACGCGCAACGCGTTCGATGTGACGCATCTTATCTCGCGGTAAATCCGGAGCCTCCAAAAGCGTCAACAAGCGAGCACACTCACCCGAAAGAGCATCACGCACGACGCCGACGACATTGGCACCACACCTCGCAGCGCCAGAAAAGTCCAGCGATATCACCGGATAGCACGCATACTCATCCCGATAGCGCCCGCCGCCCGCATCCCAAATCTGGGAACCAGCAAACAGGCCCCGATCGACCTGTCCGACCGTGGGTCGCTCCAGAAAAGCCTTAAGCATCGACAGGTTCATGCTCTTTCCAAAGCCTTCGGGCCGGCAACACGCCACAACGGAAGCATCAGCATCCAAGACATCGGCAATAAACATCGTCTTGTCAACTAACACGCATCGATCCATGGCCTCGGCAAAGTCATGTTCGCCGACCGGCAGTGCCCCGTTACCCGAGCGGTTGATCAACTCTACGCCATAGTAGGCAGCATCACCATAAATCGCCTGTTCAGACACAGTAACTTCTCCCTAAAAAACAGCACGATGCCCATTGTATCGAGCAACTCAACCGCAATGATGCCGTCATGCAGACGTTTCGGGCAACGGTAGCAACAAGAGCCCCGATGGGGCATAACAAATCGTTGCACAACAAAACGGGGTCCGATACAGCCGTACCGGACCCCGTCCTAGTTCTTAGATTATCGGACGACCAGAATCTTACTCCTCGGATCCGTTCTGGCCAGCAGCCTTCTTCTGCTGATCAAGTTTGTGCTTACCACTCACAATGGACGAGGCACCAAGCGTCGCCAAGCTCGCGCTGGCAAGGCTCGCCATCACGATGAGGTCGCCCGTCTTGGGCATGTTGCCGCCCGAGGACTTGGTCGTCGTGGTCGTGGTAGTCGTCGTGGTAGTCGAGGTGACGTTCTTGTCGTCAACCTTCTGAGCATCGGCGTCGGACTGTTTTGCACCCGCATCGGCGGAAGCATCTGCGGCGCCTTCGACATTGGAGCCGGAGCCCTGCTCAGACGCTCCCTCATCAGAAGAAGAGCTGCCGTTAATGCCCGCCGTTAAAGACGACCCCAGCATGGAGCCAAGCTGCTCTCCGGCAGAAGGCTTATCTTCCGTCGAGGAATCGCCGGTGTCGGAGCCCTCGCTCGAATCGCCCTCGGATGCATCGGAGCCAGAACCGTTAGAAGAGCCAGCACCGGTAGAGGAATCGCCGGCACCGTTAGAAGTGTCCACATCAGTAGAGCCAGATGTCGTGCCATCCGTAGCGCCGTCGGAGCCAGAAGTCGACGAATCGCCAGAAGCGCCACCGGCCGCAGTGCCACCAGACGTAGCCCCACCGTTACCGGTATCATCGCTGCCCGTATCAGTCGAGGGCGCATCGTTATCGCCACTATCGCCCGCATCGCCATCGGTACCAGGTGTCGGTGCGGCGGGAGCAGCGGGCGCCATGCTCGGACCAGGCGCCGGCGTGGGCTCAGGCTCCACAGGCGTTGCAGCAGCGGCCTCGTCCTCGGCGATATAGACCAGGCAGTCCTTGAGCTCGTTCTTATAGCGATTCTTCCAACCCTCATGGTACTGAGGCTGACTCGAATACTTGCGCGCCACGTTATCAACCACGCTGTTCGAAAGCGCGGTCACAAACTCGCGGTCCGTCATGCTGTTAGAAAGGTTTGCCCAACGGAAAAAATCTTGGCAGCCACCCGTGCCGCACATATTGGTGATACTCCACACCATGCCCTTGACGCAATCGGCGCGACCGGAAATATCAATGCCCAGAGCGTTCTTAAGCCACGACTCGGTCACCGCATAGTAGGAGTTGTACGCATAGGCATCCTGCAGCGCCGAGAACTCAGCCGGATCGGTGTTGTAAGCACCCAGGAAGGCATCCTGCGCGATGCGGCCCAGCTCGGTGAGCTGGCCGTTCACATACATGGGGTTACTTCCGTTGGAAATCTCGCCACCGCGGTCAATCGCGTCCTTAAGCATGCTGTACTTAGCAGAGTCGTAGTTATAGACCTGCTTCATAAACGGAATAAGCGACCAACGACGATCGAACTGGTAATAACCCAGCGCGTTGTAACCGTCGCCATACGAAAAGCCCTGGTTGTAATTGCCGTGGCTCTCGTACTTGGTAAAGTACTTCATCTCGTCGGTCACGTTGACAAACGAAACACTCTGAACCGACCTCAGCACGCCCGAGAAAGACTGCTGGGTGTAGAGGCCCTTATCGATATCGGTGGCATCCGAGGCAACGCCCGGCGTGGGCTCCTCGGCTATAGCGGTTGCGGGTGCGGCAACGGCGCCAAACGAAAGCGCCAGCGTCAGGCCCGCAACAATCGCAGAATGCTTGGGTTGCATACGTCCTCCCTGCATCGGTGTGGTTAAAGTGCAGTTTGCAAAGATGGATTCAGTATTACAGCTCCCCGTTTGTTGCACAACAACCCATCGGTAAACGGCAACAACCCTCCGCGAAATCTTAAGGAATTAAATAAACTGGTCGTCGGGCACCAGCAAAAGCTCGCCGTATCGCTCCATCAGCCCGTCTCGCAACTGACAGAAAGCGGGAATATAGACGTTCAAGATGCGCTGAATCAAATCTTGAGCGAGCTTGTTGTCATAAATATGAACGTTCGTGTTGCGGTCTCTGAGCATATCTAGCCAGGCCGCCTCATCAATAAAGTCGTAGAACCGGTAGGACTCCTTCAAGATGGCGCGAGGAGACCCCGACGCGGCAAGCGTGGCGCCCTCATACTCGAGCAGACGCTTAAGGAGCTTCCAACTCAGTTCAAATTGAAGATTGAACTTATTAATCAATCCACTCTGAACAAAATCATTGTTGAGATCCTGATTGGGCGCATCCTCAAGATTCGCCAAGGCGCTGACAAAGTTCTCATATTTTTTCATACAGGACCACACCATCCCTAGCTATTTCGTCGAGCAACGACTGCGATGTGGACTCATCGAGATTGACGACGTCTACATCCAAAAGAGTATCAAGACGCTCCTCGATCAAATATGAGAAACGACCGAAATCCCCGCAGCCTGCTACAGCGATGTCAATATCGCTCTTAGGCAAGTTGTCACCTCGAGCACGAGAACCAAACAGCACGACCTTCTCGGCATCACATTCCCGAGCAAAAACTTCGATTTGCTTGTACACATTGTCGAGAGATGCCATTTGCAGCCCTACAGCTTAATGTCAAAGTTGATCTCGGGGACGGTGGCCAGGTCGGCCAACGTCACACCGTCGACGTACTTTTCGATGACCTCGTCCAGACCGCGCCAGAACTTGACCGTTGAGCACAGGTCACTGCGGGTGCAGCTGTTGTCGATACCATCGCACGCCACTGGAGCCGTGCTGCCTTCAACAGCACGCAGGATGTCGCCGGCACGCACTTCGGAGGGGTCCTTGGCCATCATGTAGCCACCGCCCTTACCGCGCACACTCTTAAGCAGGCCCGCCTTCATGAGCGGACGAACCAGCTGCTCCAAATACTTTTGAGAGATATGCTCGCGGTCGGCGACCTCGCGAAGGGCAATCTTGCCTTCGGCGTCACCGAGCGCCGCAATATAAATCATCAAACGGAGGGCATAGCGGCCCTTAGAAGAAATGAGCATACCTACCCTTCCATAACGCTGGGGACAAGCACTGCCGATGAATTTGTCCCACAATCTGAAAAGTCGAGTGGATTAGTCGGGTTTTCCCTTGACTAACGCCGAACCCATAGTAACTTTATTCCGAGAAGATTCCTAGGGTTTCGTACACCTATGAGTACACCATATACAGAGAGGGACAGCATGAGCGCAAATCCGCTGCTTTCCATCGAGGGTCTCACCGCCTCCGTGGACGAGAAGACCATCCTCCACAACGTCAACCTCAACGTCGCCACCGGCGAGACCCATGTGCTGATGGGCCCCAACGGCGCCGGCAAGTCCACCCTCGGCCACCTGGTCATGGGCGACCCCGTTTACACCGTCAACGACGGCCGCATCGTCTTTGACGGCCAGGACATCACCGAGCTCACCACCGACAAGCGCTCCCGTGCCGGCCTGTTCCTGAGCTTCCAGGCCCCGGTCGAGATCCCGGGCGTGCCGCTGTCGAGCTTTTTGCGCGCCAGCATCGCCGGCCGCCCCGGCCTGGAGATGAAGGGCAAGGAGTTCCGCCGTCGCGTCAAGGAGCTCGCGGCCGAGCTCAACATGGATACCGCCTACCTCAACCGCGAGCTGGGCGTGGGCTTCTCGGGCGGCGAGAAAAAGAAGGTCGAGATGCTCCAGCTTCTGCTGCTGCAGCCCAAGCTCGCCATCCTGGACGAGACTGACTCCGGCCTGGACGTCGACGCCCTTTCCACCGTCAGCCACGGCATGGACGCCTACCGCAAGAGCTGCGACGGCTCTATGCTCATCATCACGCACAACACGCGCATCCTGGAGCACCTGGATGTCGACCGCGTCCACGTTATGGTCAAGGGCCACATCGTGCGCGAGGACGACGCCTCGCTGATCCCCTGGATCGACAAGAACGGCTTTGAGACCTTCGAGCGCGAGGCCGCCGAGCAGCGCGCCCAGGTCGAGGCCGCCGCTGCCGAGCAGCAGGCGTAAAGGGGCGACGCAATGACCAAGAACCGCACCGAGGTCGCGGACATCGACCGCAGCCTCTACGACTTCACCTATGGCGAGGAGGGTTTCGAGCGACTCGACGCCGGCATCACGCCCGACATCGTGCGCGAGATCAGCGCCAAGAAGGACGAGCCGCAGTGGATGCTCGACCTGCGCCTCAAGTCCCTCGAGATCTTTAACCGTTTCCCGGATCCGACGTGGGGTCCCTCCATCGAGGGCCTGGACATGGACAACATCGTCACCTACGTCAAGCCCAACACTGACCAAAAGCACGACTGGGAGTCGGTGCCCGACGACATCAAGAACACTTTTGAGCGCCTGGGCATTCCCGAGGCCGAGCGCAGCTACCTGGCGGGCGTCGGCGCGCAGTACGACTCCGAGCTCGTCTACCACAACATGCAAGACACCGCCTCCAAGATGGGCATCGTCTACTCCGGCATCGAGGAGGCCCTGCACGACCCGCAGTGGGAGCCGCTCATCCACGAGAAGTTTATGACGCTCATCCCGCCCACCGACCACAAGTTTGCGGCCCTGCACGGTGCCGTATGGTCGGGCGGCTCGTTTGTCTACGTGCCCAAGGGCACCAAGCTCGACTTCCCGCTGCAGAGCTACTTCCGCCTCAACGCCAAGGGCGCCGGCCAGTTTGAGCACACGCTTATCATCGTCGAGGACGACGCCGACCTGCACTTTATCGAGGGCTGCTCCGCGCCCAAGTACAACGTGGCCAACCTCCACGCCGGTGCTGTGGAGCTCTTTGTGGGCAAGCGCGCGCACCTGCGCTACTCGACCATCGAGAACTGGTCCAAGAACATGTATAACCTCAACACCAAGCGTGCGCGCGTGGACGAGGACGGCGACATCGAGTGGATCAGCGGCTCTTTCGGCAGCCATGTGGGCTATCTCTACCCCATGAGCGTGCTCAACGGCCGCCGCGCTCGCTCGAGCTTTACCGGCATCACCTTTGCCGGTGCCGGCCAGAACCTCGATACCGGCTGCAAGGTCGTGCTCAACGCGCCCGAGACCTCGGCGACCGTCGAGACCAAGGGCATCTCCAAGAGCGGCGGTATTCAGACCTTCCGCAGCTCCATCGTGGCCACGCCCAAGGCCGAGGGCTCCAAGGCAACCGTGAGCTGCCAGTCGCTCATGCTCGACGACCAGAGCCGCTCCGACACCATCCCCGCTATGGACATCCGCGCCAAGAATGTCGACATCGGCCACGAGGCCACTATCGGCCGCATCGGCGACGACAAGGTGTTCTACCTGATGAGCCGCGGTATCTCGGAGGAAGAGGCCCGCACCATGATCGTCAACGGCTTTGCCAACCCGGTCTCCAAGGAGCTGCCGCTGGAGTACGCCGTCGAGATGAACAACCTGATCAAGCTCGAGATGGAAGGAGCGATCGGATAATGAAACAGGAAACCAACACCGCTGCCACCACGCTCGAGCAGGTCAACGCGATGCCGGCCGCCACATGGGGCTGGCTCAAGATGAACCAGACCAAGCTCGAGCTTTCGGACGAGCTTGCTGCCGCCCCCGCCGAGGCCGTTGAGGTCGAGGGCCTGGGCGAGCAGTTTGCCGGCTCGGACGACGCGTTCGACGCCGCCATGGAAGCCATGGCCGAGCGCTTCCCCGAGCGCCGCGCCTCCGCCCCCGGTGATGCCGCCGACCGCGCCCGCATCACACCAGAAACCGAGCTCGACGTGCCCGCCACCTCTGTCTACCAGGCCGGCGCTATCAAGCTCGAGGAGGAACTCTCCCCTGCCGAGGCCTTCGAGACCGGTATGGGCGAGGCTGCCTACACCTACCTGGCCGACCACGCCACCAAGCGCGTCGTCATCGATGTGCCCGCATACAAGCACGCCACGGTTACCGTGCGCGTGAATGGCGTCGACGCAGCGGCTGCGATTGCCGCCATCGATGTCGTCGCCCATCCGCAGGCAACGCTCGACCTGAAGATTGCCCTGGACTCCCCCGTTGCCGGCGAGGGCGTCGTGGGTTCTGTGCTGCGCGCGTGCGCCCACGAGTACGCCACCGTCAACGTGACCTGCACGCAGACGCTCGACGACAGCTGGATCGCGCTCGACGACACCGGCCTGTTCCTGGACGAGGGCGCGCGCGTCAACGTGCAGCACACTGTCCTGGGTGCCGGCGCCAGCGCTACCGGCCTTGCCGGCGACCTGCTGGGCGACACCGCCAAGGTGACAATCGATACCGATTACCTGGGTGCCCGCGAGCAGGTGCGCGACTTTAACTACGAGCTGCGCCACCGCGGCCGCAAGACCGAGTGCGAGATCGACGCCAACGGCGTGCTAACCGGCACGTCCAAGAAGGTCTACCGCGGCACCATCGACCTCGTACACGGCTGCAAGGGTGCAACCGGCACCGAGCGCGAGACGGTGCTTTTGGCCAACAAGGGCGTCGACAACAAGACCGTTCCCGTCATTCTCTGTGACGAGGACGACGTCGCCGGCAATCACGGCGCCACCATCGGTCACGTCCGCGAAGAGCAGCTGTTCTACCTCGCCTGCCGCGGCCTTGACCAAAACGCCGCCGAGGATCTGTTCATCCGCGCCAAGCTGGAGGACGCCGCGCTTTCCGCCACCGATGAGCGCACCCGCGCTGCCGTCGTCCGCTTGGGCAACAACCTGATCGATAACTTTGAAGAGGAGCTCGCATGATCGATACCGAGCACGTAAAATGCGATACCTGCACCGCCCCCGAGCCTATGGAGCTCGACGCCAGCGACGAGGCTTCGCGCGGCTGGCCCACCGTGGACATCGAGACTAATCCCTACAAGGCGCAGTTCCCGCTGTTCCAGCAGCATCCCGAGATCGCCTTCCTCGATAGCGCCGCCACCGCGCAGCGCCCCGCTTGCGTGCTCGATGCCGAGCGCGATTTCTACCAGCGCATGAACGCCAACCCGCTGCGCGGCTTGTACTCATTGTCCGTCGAGGCCACCGATGCCATCGCCAAGGTCCGCCAGCAGATCGCCGACCTCATCGGCGCCGCCCAGGCTAACGAAGTCGTCTTCACCCGCAACACCAGCGAGTCGCTCAACCTAGTCGCCAAGAGCTTTGCGCCCACAGTGCTGGAGCCCGGCGACGAGGTCGTCATCACCGTCATGGAGCACCACTCCAACCTGATCCCGTGGCAGCAGATCTGCCGCGAGACCGGTGCCAAGCTTGTCTACCTCTATCCCACCAAGACCGGCCAGCTCACCACCGAGGAGGTTCTGGCCAAGGTGGGTCCCAAGACCAAGATTCTGGCCGTGGGTCAGGTCTCCAACGTGTTAGGCGTCGAGAACCCGGTCAAGAACCTCGGCAAGCTCGTGCACAAGTACGGCGGCTATCTGGTTGTCGACGGCGCACAGTCGCTGCCGCACATGCCGGTCAACGTGGCCGATCTGGGCGCCGACTTCTTTGCCTTTAGCGCACACAAGGCCATGGGCCCCATGGGCATCGGCGTACTGTGGGGCAAGATGGACCTGCTCAACGCCATGCCGCCCATGCTCACCGGCGGCGAGATGATCGATTCGGTCACCGAGCAGGACGCCGTCTGGGCGCCCGTCCCCGAGAAGTTCGAGGCCGGCACGCAGGATGCCGCCGGCATCTTCGCCACAGGCGCCGCCCTCGACTACCTCGTCAACACGGTGGGCTACGAAAACATCCAGGCCCGCGAGCAGGCACTCGTCCACTACCTGATGGGCGCGCTCATGCAGCTCGACTTTGTCCAGATCATCGGCTCCATCTATTGGGACAACCATCACGGCGTCGTCAGCTTTAACGTCAAGGGCATCCACCCGCACGATGTCGCGAGCATCATGGACATGGACGGCGTGTGCATCCGCGCCGGCCACCACTGCGCACAGCCGCTGCTTACCTGGCTGGGCGTCGAGAACCTCGCCTGCTGCCGTGCCAGCGTGGCTTTCTACAATGACAAGGCCGACATCGATAAGTTCATCGCCGGCCTGCATCACGTTTGGAGCACGTTCAATGGGTAATCTGTACACCTCCACCACGTTTATGGAGCACAACTCGCACCCCGACTATAAGTACGAGATGGACGCTCCCACGCACGAGCACGAAGGCATCAACCCCAGCTGCGGCGACGAGCTCACCTTGCAGCTGCGTGTCGAGAACGGCGTGATTGAGGAGGCCTCGTTTACCGGTCATGGCTGCGCCATCAGCCAGGCCAGCGCCGACATCATGGCCGACCTCATCACCGGCGAGACGGTCGAGGAGGCACGCCGCCTGGCCGGGCTCTTCCTGGCCATGATCCGCGGCGAGCAGCTCTCCGAGGAAGACCTGGAAGACCTAGACGAGGCCGCCCAGCTCCAGGACATCTCGCACATGCCCGCCCGTGTCAAGTGCGCCGAGCTCGCCTGGCGCACCCTCGACGGTATGCTCGAGGGGCAAAATAATCAGTAATAGTTGTCTCAAATCTGAAGAATTCTATTGGCCGAATCGCTTAACTTTCGCGATTCGGCCATTTTCTTTTCTGCCTTTATTTCGAGCCCTCGGCCTGCGCGTCCACCTTCGTATAAGCGCGCACAATACGAGAAACGGTGCTTTTACCAATCCCCGTATACCGCTCAATCTGACGCACCGTAAAACCGGCATCGTGCAATCCAAGAATAACGATGTTGCGCTGCGCCGACGGTGCGGCTTTAACCCCGTTGAGCTTAACCCCGAGCCCCATCGCCAACTTGTCGGCAAAGGCGCGCCGCTCCCACTCCGTCTCTTCTAGATCGGGCATCGCCGGCTCGCAGCCGTCGGGCGTCGAAAGCGAATAGGCAATAAAGGCCTTGGCGGAACCAAAAAGCTCAAGCACGCAAGAAGGGTCGGAAAATCCCCTCGTCATATCGTTGTCGTAGGCCCGTAGATACTCGGCAAAGCTGCTCCACGGATAGCGCTCAATCAGAGCAATGCCCGCCTCCTGCGGATCGGTGTGCACAGAGCGAACAGCCTCCATCACCTGCCAGTCGGTATCGAGCGAGCGGCGCTCAAAACGCTCACGAAACAGGCAGCCCGTGCGCCCGGTACGTTTATTGAACCGACGGGCATACGTCAGCAGCAACCGCTGCATGGCTGCGCTCATTTCGTCCTCATAATCCAAAAGCACCAGATCCACGTGGTCGTTCATAAGGCACCACGCCACAATCGTCACCCGGGCATCGCGGCAGCACTCGCGCATCAACTCCAAAAACTCCCACCGCTCCTCGTAACTCTCAAAGATCATCTGCCTGCCCGTACCGCGGGCCCAAACATGGTAAAAGCCGGTAACCGTTCTCCAAACGCGCTGCATGACGCTCCCTTCGCCGGGATCTGCTTGCCATCCAATACAGCACGATTGAAGCGTGCCATCAAAACATTCACGCAAAACAACTACGCCACACGGCAAAAGGCAGTATACAGGCGGCGAACGGCATCATAGCTACAGGTCAGACAACGCGACATAGTCAAAAGCTTGAACAGAACCGACCCCCTTCAGCGAACCGCACAGCCGCAAACAGCTTTGTTAAATCGCTTCAATTGAAAGTTCCGCGCTTCTCGCTACGAAAACTGAGCCGTTCGCCGAATATTCCGTGCATTTCGCGGTATTATAGGGGCTGCATGTCATGTCCCTTTCGAAGGGTCGCCCGGCAATCGCCAGCCACGACCCCCAGACGGGACGCCAACACGATAGAGAGGAGAGGCATGCAGTACTCACAGGAAGTGGAGAACATGTGCCCCGTTGCCAAGGGTGCATACCACGGCCCCGCACCCATCCCCGAGGAGGGCAAGTGGGTCCAGGCTAAGGAGATTTCCGACATCTCCGGTCTTACGCACGGTGTGGGTTGGTGCGCACCTCAGCAGGGCGCCTGCAAGCTCACGCTGAACGTCAAGGACGGCATCATCGAGGAGGCCCTCGTTGAGACCATCGGCTGCTCGGGCATGACCCACTCTGCCGCCATGGCTTCCGAGATCCTTCCCGGTAAGACCATCCTCGAGGCCCTCAACACCGACCTCGTCTGCGACGCCATCAACGTTGCTATGCGCGAGATCTTCCTGCAGATCGTTTACGGCCGCAGCCAGACCGCGTTCTCCGAGGGCGGCCTGCCCGTGGGCGCCTCCCTCGACGACCTCGGCAAGGGCCTTCGCTCTCAGGTCGGTACCATGTTCGGCACCAAGGCCAAGGGCGCTCGTTACCTCGAGCTCGCTCAGGGCTACGTCACCCGCATGGCTCTCAACGACAAGAACGAGATCATCGCGTTCGAGTTCCTGAACCTCGGTAAGTTCACCGACGCCGTCAAGGCCGGCAAGACCCCCGAGGAGGCCATCGCTGGCGCTATGGGCCACTATGGTCAGTGGGAGAACGCTGCCAAGTACATCGACCCGCGCACCGACGAGGAGACTCACTCCGTCGCCAGCGTGTTCCCGGTTCACGAGTAGAAAGGGAGGGAAATAACTATGACTGTTACGTTCGAAGGTTACGAGCGCCGCGCTGACAAGATCAACAAGTGCCTCGCCGACAACGGCATCGCCTCCCTCGAGGAAGCTCTGCAGATCTGCACCGACAAGGGCTTCAACCCGCGTGAGATCGTCAACAACACCCAGTCCATCGCCTTCCAGAACGCCGAGTGGGCCTACACCCTCGGCTGCGCTCTCGCTGTCAAGCGTGGCGCCAAGTCCGCTTCTGAGGCTGCTGCCATCATCGGCGAGGGCATCCAGGCCTTCACCGTTCCGGGCTCCGTCGCCGAGGACCGCAAGGTCGGTCTGGGCCACGGCAACCTGGGCGCTATGCTGCTCTCCGACGACACCGAGTGCTTCGCCTTCCTGGCCGGCCACGAGTCCTTCGCTGCCGCTGAGGGCGCTATCGGCCTGGCTCTGAACGCCAACAAGGCTCGTAAGAAGCCGCTGCGCGTCATCCTCAACGGTCTGGGCAAGGACGCTGCTCAGATCATCGCCCGCATCAACGGCTTCACCTACGTGAAGACCCAGTTCGACTACTTCACGGGCGAGCTCAAGGTCGTCGAGACCATCCCCTACTCCGATGGTCCCCGCGCCGCCGTCAACTGCTACGGCGCCGACGACGTCCGCGAGGGCGTTGCCATCATGTGGCACGAGAACGTTGACATCTCGATCACCGGTAACTCCACCAACCCCACGCGCTTCCAGCACCCCGTCGCTGGCACCTACAAGAAGGAGCGCCTCGAGGCTGGCAAGAAGTATTTCTCCGTCGCTTCTGGTGGCGGCACTGGCCGTACCCTGCACCCGGACAACATGGGCGCCGGCCCTGCCTCTTACGGCATGACCGACACCATGGGCCGTATGCACTCCGACGCCCAGTTCGCCGGTTCTTCCTCCGTGCCTGCGCACGTCGACATGATGGGTCTCATCGGCATGGGCAACAACCCCATGGTCGGTGCCACCGTCGCCTGCGCTGTCGCCGTCGAGGAGGCCCTCAAGGCCTAATCGCGCCCGCGCGATGCTCATATAGTTGAGCTTTAGAGCCGCTACCTTTCGAGGTAGCGGCTCTTTTTATTCACGCTGCCATAAAGTAGTCCATCACCGGTATATCAGTTGCGGTGATATACGGACTGAATAACGCCTTCACATGCCAAAACAGTCCCTATTTCACCGCAACTTATTGAGGGGATGGGGACAGAGCGATCGGACACTCTCGACGCCCACCTGCCATATTTGCCCTTTACCGAAACGTGAGTCCTTTGCAAGACATTTGCCGATCACCCGTGCGACAATGCGCCGGACGAGAAAGGAATCCGATGGAATCGACTGATGTACTGGTAATTGGATCTGGCATTGCGGGCCTTTGTGCCGCCATAGAAGCGGCACGCACGGGTGCAACCGTCACTGTGGCAAGCGCCGGCAAGACTATGAGTGGATCGAGCTTCTTCCCTGGCACCTGGGGCCTCGGCCTGATTGGTCCCGTCGACGAAGACGACGAGCAGGACCTCATCGACACCATCCAGACCGTCGGCGGCGGCGTTGCCGACCCCGAACTCGTCCAGACGTTTGTCCACGGTATTCCTCAGGCCATCCAATGGCTCGAGAAAGATCTAGGTGTTGAGCTCCAGCGTCCGCAAAGTGCCGAGAGCGCCCGGCAGAAGCAGTTTATCCCCTGCTTTGACCATAAAACGCGTATGTGGCGCGGCCTGACCCGCAAGCCGCTTGAAGACGCGTGTACGGCACAGATCGAGTTGCTCGGAATTCGCCTACTCCCCCGTCACGAGCTTATCGATCTTCTTCAGGATGCGAACGGAAAGATTGTCGGCGCCGTGCTCTACAACCGCGCAAACGAGCATCTCGTGCCTATGGCAGCCAAGGCCACTATCATCGCTGCGGGCGGCACGGGTGGCCTGTTTGAGCGAAGCCTCACTTCCGCCGACGTGCTCAGCTCATCACAGGCCATCGCGCTGGCGCACGGTGCGTCCCTTACTAATATAGAGTTCATGCAGATGATGCCCGGCTTCATTGAGCCTAAGCGCAACCTTGTCTTTAACGAGAAGACCTTGCGCTACGTACATGTAGACCAGCCGGTCGATATCGCCGACGACAAGCTAGACGATCTGCTTGAGCAACGCTCCGGATATGGCCCCTTCACGTCACGCTTGGCTTCCCGCGCCATCGATCTTGCCATCGATCAAGCAGGCGCCGAAGGCCTCGCGCTCCACTACGACTTCCCCCGCGAGGACGTCCCTGAGTTTGTGCAGACCTTTGCCACCTGGCTGCAAGACGAGCACGGCATCGCGCCGACCGACGAGATGCGCGTGTCGATGTATGCCCACGCCGCCAACGGCGGTATCAAAATCGACAAGACCGCGTATACAGGCGTTGAGGGCCTCTACGCTTGCGGCGAGGCAACAGGCGGCATGCACGGAGCCGACCGCATAGGTGGCTTGTCAAGCGCCAACGGCATCGTGTTCGGACGCATCGCAGGCGCATCAGCGGCGCGAGCAGCACAGAATACACCTGAGGAGGACCCGAAGGCGGATATCGCCCTCCCCCAGTACGGCATTGCCACAACAGATGCCGAACGCCTGACACGCAGCCTTAAGCACACGATGAGTACCCATTGCATGATCAACCGCACCGAGACCGGCCTATCCGAGGCACTACACGAGCTTGATGGCTTGAAGACGGAAGCAACGACCTTGAGCACACAGAAAGCCCAGGACAGCGAAGTCGCAGCCCTCGCCCGCTTGCAATCGCAGATTCAACTAGCACAGGAAATGGTCAAAGCCATGCGCGCACGGACTGAAAGCCAAGGATCGCACTATCGAGCAGACTAAGCTGAGCACCCATCTAGAGCAGAACACAACTAATCGATATCTATGGGCCCCGTGAGCTCAAAGCGACACGGGGCCCATTCGTGTCCGCACGGCAGCGTATCCTTATTCTTAATACAGAGTCGACATAGTCCACGTAGACAAATGAACAGAAAGGAAGAGATATGGACAGCAGGGATATCGAGAAATGGCGTGTCGAACTTGACAGCTACGCCCATGTAGAAGACGGCGTTGAGTATTGGCTCGCACGCGATTTAATGGAGCCCCTCGGATACACCCAATGGCGTAATTTTGAGACTGCGGTTAAGAGATCCATGGCATCGTGTGACACCAATAAAATGCCTGTTGCCGCCCATTTTGCTGAGGCCAGCAAAATGGTAGATGCCGGCATCGCCAAACGAGCCGTAAAAGACTACAAGCTGACACGCTATGCATGCTATTTAATCGCCCAAAACGGAGACCCAAACAAGCCCGAAATCGCGCTCGCACAGGCGTACTTCGCCGTGCAGGCGGCCGCTGCGGCGCTAGAGCGCCTTGCGCGCTGCGCTGGTAAATGCTTACGCATTTCCTCAGCTCCGCGCCCTTTCGGGTTCGACCCCATGAAAGGTCAACAAAAAAAGACGGCCAACCGAAGTTGACCGTCTTAACATTCTTTGGTGGGCCGTCAGGGGGTCGAACCCTGGACCTTGGGATTAAGAGTCCCCTGCTCTACCAACTGAGCTAACGACCCAAAGCTAAAGCCCGTTGTGACGGACTTTAGAGGAGATATCGTGTGGTGGGCCGTCAGGGGGTCGAACCCTGGACCTTGGGATTAAGAGTCCCCTGCTCTACCAACTGAGCTAACGACCCGATATCAACACGAAGCAAGAACTGGGGTGGGTAAAGGGACTCGAACCCTCGACCTACGGGACCACAACCCGTCGCTCTAGCCAACTGAGCTACACCCACCGTGTCCTGTGCGCTTCGCGCTCGACTATTATTGCAAGGAACGCCACGCGATGCAAGCCCCAATTTTCAAGAATTTTGAAAAGAGTTTTTCGAGCGCGTTTCGAGCAATTCCCACCGGTTTCATAGGAGTAAACTTGCCCCACTGCAAATGCTCGAAAGGACCAGCATGAAAGAACTCTCCAACCGTACGGCGAGATTTACCGATTCGGTCATCCGCCGCATGACGCGCATCTCTAATAAGTACGGCGCCGTCAATCTCTCCCAGGGCTTCCCTGACTTCGATCCTCCGGCGCAGCTGCTCAAGAGCCTCGGCACCATCGCGACCGACCCCAGGCCGCTCTATCACCAGTACTCCATCACTTGGGGCTCCCAGGCCATGCGAGAGGCGCTCGCGGCCAAGCAGGAGCACTTTATGGGCATGCCGGTCGACCCCAACAAGAACATCGTAGTCACATGCGGCTCCACCGAGGCCATGATGGCCGCCATGATGACGGTCACGAACCCCGGAGACAGGGTCGTCATCTTCTCGCCGTTCTACGAGAACTACGGCGCCGACACGATTCTTTCGGGTGCCGAGCCCATCTATGTGCCGCTCAACCCGCCCACGTTCGACTTCGATCGCGAGGTCCTCGAGGCGGCCTTCCGCGACAACGACCCCAAGGCCATCGTCCTGTGCAACCCGTCCAACCCCTGCGGCAAGGTCTTTACGCGCGAGGAGCTCACGTATATCGCCGACCTCTGCAAAAAGTACGATGCCTACTGCATCACCGACGAGGTCTACGAGCACATCGTCTATGCGCCCCACGAACATGTCTATATGGCAACGCTGCCCGGCATGTTCGAGCGCACCATCAGCTGCAGCTCGCTGTCCAAGACCTACTCCATCACCGGTTGGCGCCTGGGCTACACCATCGCCCCGGCCGAGATTACCGAACGCATCAAGAAAGTCCACGACTTCCTCACCGTGGGTGCCGCCGCTCCCCTGCAGGAAGCCGTCGTTACCGCCCTTAACTTCGACGATAGCTATTACGATGAGGTCCTCGACCTCTACACCGCCAAGCGCGACCTGTTCTGTCAGGGACTCGATAACATCGGTCTTGAGCATAACGTGCCGCAGGGCGCCTACTACGTCATGATGGACATCTCTGAGTTTGGCTATGACAGCGACCTCGACTTCTGCGAGGATCTCGCCTCCAAGGTGGGCGTGGGTGCCGTTCCCGGCTCAAGCTTCTTCCGCGAGCCCGTCAACCATCTGATTCGTTTCCACTTTGCCAAGCGAGACGAGACGCTTAACGCGGCGCTGGAGAACCTCAAGTCGCTACGTGATAAAATCAAGCCGTGCGGGTAAGGACGGCCCGGCAACTAAAGCAACCAAAGAAGCCCCGCACCGCCCGCCGCGTTGCAGGGCTTCTTTTTAGAGCGCTTTCTTAAATGGTTTAGAGCTCTATACTTTAGTCACGGAGCAACTCGTCCCAGAGAGAGGAATACTATGGCAGAGCAGCAGCTTATCGGAGCACTCGAGGCCGGCGGCACCAAGATGGTCTGCGCCACGGGCTATGCGGACGGTACGGTCCTGGAGCGCGAGCAGATCGCGACCACGACCCCGCAGGAGACCGTCGAGGCCGTCAACGCATGGTTTGCAGACAAGGGCATCGCCGCCTTGGGCATCGGCGCCTTTGGCCCCACCGCGGTCAACCCTGCCTCGCCCCAGTACGGCAAGATCTTGGAGACGCCCAAGACCGCATGGCGTTACTTTGACCTACTGGGCACCATCCAAAACGAGCTCAAGGTCCCCTGCGGCTACGATACCGACGTCAACGTCGCTTGCTTGGGCGAGGTCACCTTTGGCTGCGCGCAGGGCCTCACCGACGTGGTGTACCTGACGATCGGCACCGGCGTGGGTGCCGGTGTGCTCTCGGGCGGTCAGCTCGTCCACGGCATGATGCACCCCGAGGCCGGTCACATCCTGGTCACCCGAGACCCGCGTGACACCATCGGCGAGCATAGCGCCTGCCCCTTCCACGACAACTGCCTCGAGGGCCTCATCGCCGGTCCCGGCGTTAAAAAGCGCTGGGATGGCAAGAGCGCCGGAGATATGGCCGATGACCCGGAGGCCATGGACCTGATCGCAGGCTATCTGGCGCAGGCGCTCATGACCTACACGCTGTGCTATGCCCCGCAGAAGATCATCATCGGCGGCGGCGTTGCCGACCACACCCCTATCGTGCCGCTCGCACGCAAAAAGTGCGCCGAGATGCTCAACGGCTATATCGTCACTCCCGAGGTCAACGACATCGATACCTACATCGTCAACAATAGCCTCGAGGGCAAGCAGGGCATCATGGGCTGCCTGGCCCTGGGTGCCGCCGCGCTTCAGCTGTAGGCGCGCCAAAGGGGCGCCGCAACGTCCAACAATCCCATTCAACGGTATAACGCCGCCACGCCCCGTATAAGCCCCCAAACAAAGAAAGGCCGCCTAGGACCAAGCAATGTGTCCTAGGCGGCCTTTTTGGCACATATGAGCGATCGTAGAAGATACCGAAGCACAACGCCCGTCATCGCTCCGCAGCAGTCGATCATCACATCAGTAATCATACCGGCGCGACCGGGCACAAAGAGCTGTATCGTCTCGTCAATCGAGGGGATCAGCAGCAAGAACACCGCCGTGGGAAGCAGCACGTCAAAGGTGCGACGGCCCTCGATATCGAAAGCGTGCGTCGCCAGAATACCGAGCACCATGTACTCGGTAAAATGCGCGCACTTGCGAACGACGAAGTTGGTCACCCATTCATACGGAAGCCCCATGCCGTGCAGAAAGCCGCGAACGGCCTCCATAATCGACAAGCTCAATGAACCGGACCCCGTGCCGGGAACCATCGAATTGCCCCAGATGAGCAGCACCATCAGGCAGGTCGCGACCGCCCATTTTCGATCGAGTTTAAGCATGCAGAAGTTATGCCTCCGCACAGAGCGGCTCAAAGCTGGCGGTGCCGCCCTCGATAACGCTCAGATAGGCACGGCCCGTGCGCCTCACCGCTGCAGACTGTAGGCGGTCGATCTCCTCCTCGAGAATCTGATTGACGCGCTCGTGACGACGGTTCTCCATGATGCCGGCAGCGATGGCCTCGGCACGCTCGATACCTTCGCGCGAGATGCGGGCGGTATCCTCGGGGAACACGGCGCTGTGGCGACCGACGTAAGCGGGGGCAGCGGGCTGAGGAGCAGGCGTAAACACCGGAGCGGCAACGGGAGCAGGCTCGACGGCCTCGTCCAAAATTGCGGCAGCGGCTGCCCACATGCCCTCGTGGCCCGAATAATCGGCCATGGGGACGTCTTCCTCGGAAGTCGCATCGACAGGCTCGTCGACTGCGACGGACTGGGACGCGGAGGCCGGGGCATCGACCGGGGCAGCGACCACATACGGCATGTCGTTCGAGATGACCGGCTCGTCAAGGTCATCGAGATCGATGGCCGCAGCAGAGGCGTCGCTGATGATCGGCATGTTGGCAAGGTTCGCGTTGTACGGCACCGCCTCCGCCGCCTGCTGCTGTGCAGGAGCGCCCCACAGCGAGCTTTCGGCAGCACGACGGGCGGCAATAGTCTCCTCGTCGACGGCCAGCGGCTCGTCGGCGTAGGGGTCAGCGGCGGTGGCGGCGGCCGGAGTCACGGGCACGGCAGTGTCATACGTAACGGATTGAGCCGTGGCGGCGTTGTTGGCGGCGTTAGCCACGGCCGCCACAAAGGCGGCCGTGCTGCCCGCAGGGGCGGCATGAGAGCCCGAGACGGCGCGCGCAGCGGCAGCGATGTCATCGCGGTTATAGGAGCCGGTCTGTCCGCCGTAGGTGAGTTCGTCGATAGCGACCTGGTAGACGTCGCGTGAGCGCGTGGGATCGCAGCTGACCGGCGAATCGTCGTCGAGCATGCTATCGATCATGGACCAGGCGTCGGCCTCGCTCATGGCGTCTGCGGCGCGGGCGATGGTGGGGACGCCATCGTCGGCACGACGGCGCTGGAAGGCACCGGTCAGGCCGGAGAAAACCGAAGAGGGCTGCGCGGCGTTTGCCTGAACGGCAGGAGCCGCAGTGGCAACACCCTGAGGGACAGCCCACTGCTGTTGGGCGGGCATCGAGGCAGTCTGGAACTCATTTTGATGCTGGTTGACGTTCGCGGCGCCACCCATAGCGTCGGGCTCGAACAGGCGCTCGGCATGCTGAGCGCGATATTCAGAAATGCCGAGCGAGGCGGCATAGATACCCACGCCCGCCACCGCACCCACGGCAAAGGGAACAGCGCCCGCGACGACCGTCTCGTTCACCGACGAAAACGGCAGCGTGGCAGCATACATCACTACGGGAGCGGCAAGGCCGATTCCGCAGGAAAGTCCAGCAAGGACCGCTCGTTGTGTTGCATCAGAAGAAGCCATGAGCTCTCCCCATCTTCCAGCACCCAAATCACATCATTCAGTTGGCTGCGCGAGAGAAGATGAAGCGGGGCTATGCCCCAAAGCAACGGTATATGGTTCGTTTCATCTGCGTTTTCCGTCGCGAAGCTTAACAGCTATTATGCGAAACCCCCTTGGGGATTGCAAGCGACGAAGCGGGATTGAAACGGGAAAATCGCTGCTTGCCGATCGTGAGGTCAATAATTGTTGGCGAGCGGCTATACGAAAAGGGCCAGGATCTAAACCCCGGCCCTTCTGGCATGTCTATTATTGCTGTCGCGTGCAGCGGACGGCCTAGAACGTCTGCTCGTAATCGCTGTGCTTTTTTGCCGAACGCACCAGGAACTCCTGGTTGGTATTGGTGCCCTTGAGGCCCTTGATAAACGACGCGGCCGCGCGCTCGGTATTGTTCATGCCGGCGAGGATACGGCGCAGACCAAAGACAAACGGGCGCATCTGCTCGTCGACCAGCAGATCCTCGTTGCGCGTGCCCGAGGCAACGGGATCGATGGCCGGGAAGATACGGCGGTCGGCCAGGTCGCGGTCGAGCTTAAGCTCCATGTTGCCGGTACCCTTGAACTCCTCAAAGATGACCTCATCCATCTTGGAGCCGGTATCGATGAGGGCGGAGGCCAGGATGGTGAGCGAGCCGCCGTTCTCGATGTTGCGGGCAGCGCCCAAGAAACGCTTGGGCGGATACAGGGCAGCCGAATCGACGCCGCCCGACAGGATACGACCCGAGGCGGGAGCGGCCAGATTGTAGGCGCGGGCAAGGCGCGTGATGGAGTCGAGCACCACCACAACGTCGCCACCCAGCTCCACGATGCGTTTGGCACGCTCGATCACGAGCTCTGCCACGCGAGTATGGTTATCGGCGGGCATATCGAAGGTCGAGGCCACGACCTCGCCCTTGATAGAGCGCTGCATATCGGTGACCTCTTCGGGGCGCTCGTCGACGAGCAGGCAGATGAGGTGCACTTCGGGATTGTTGATCGAAATGGACTGGCAGATCTTCTTGAGGATCGTGGTCTTGCCGGCTTTTGGCGGCGACACGATCAGGCCGCGCTGGCCCTTGCCGATTGGTGACACGATGTCGATGGCGCGACCGGTGATGGAATCCTTGCCGTGCTCCATACGCAGAGGCTCATTGGGATAGACCGGGGTGAGATCGCCGAACTTGGGGCGGTTACGGGCCTGCTCGGGATCAAGGCCGTTGACGGTCGTGATCTTGGCAAGGCCGGCGCGCTTGTCGCCGCCGCGTGAGGGGCGCAGCGAGCCCTCGATCACATCACCCGTACGCAGGCGTGCGGAGCGGATGAGATATGCGGGAACAAAGGCGTCGTCGCTGGACTTCATGTAGCCGTGGGCATGGATGATGCCGGAGCTGTCCGGGCGAATCTGCAAAATGCCCTTGATGTCACGGAAGCCCTCGGCCTTCGCAGCAGTGGTGTAGATTTCCTCGACGAGCTCGGCCTTCTTTTTGCCGGTCGTCTCGATCTCGAACTCCTTGGCCTTCTCGCGCAGCTCGGCGACCTTCATGGCCGCGAGTTCCTCGCGTGAAAGCGTGGGCTCGGTCGGGGCGGCATTGCGCTCCTTATTACGCTGCTTGCGGTCGCGCTGACGATTGCGGCGGTCGTTGTTGCGCTCGTCTTTGCGCTCGTTGCGCTCATTGCGCTCGTCATTGCGCTTGTGCTGACGGCGGTTGGGACGGGCGTTCTCGTCGGTCTCGGCGGTCGTGGCGCCCTTGGCCGACGGAGTTGCGGCGTCGGTGTCGGCCGGGACTTCGTTATCGGCCTTGGTATCGGCATCGGCATTGGGCTCGGCATCGGCTTGCTGCTCGACAGCCTTAGCCTTTGCAGACTTTTTGCGCGTGCGCTTGGGTTTATCGGTTGCCGGCTGATCAGCGCTCTCGGTCTCGGGAGCAGAGTCGACGGTTGCCTCGACGACCTCGTTGCCAGAATCCTCGGACGCGTCCTTTTTCGAACCCTTGGCCTTGGACGAGCGCTTAGCGGCCGTGCGACGGCTGCGACCGGGACGAACATCGGCGGGCTCGTCCTCGGCGGGTGCTCCGACCTCGGTGGCAGCGGTTCCCTGGGCAGGAGTGTCGGCGACGGGCGCGGGCGCGGCGGTCATCGCGGCATCCTGAGCTGCGGCTGCTGCGGCGGCGGCAGCCTTCTCGGCCTCGACGAAGGCCTTGGGCTTGCGGCCGCGACGGTGCGGGCGAAGAGCGGGATCGACAACGGGAACCTCGTTGGCCTCGGCAGGTGTTGCAGACTCAGAGGGCTGCTCACCCTCCCCTACCACAGAACGAGCCGGAGCTTCACCGGACTCTTGAGCCGCCTGCTCAGCATCCTGCTGAGACTTGGCCGCACGACGACGCGTGCGCGGAGCCGGCTTCTCGGTCGGCTGCCCCGCGACAGGGGCCTCGGTGGCCGCAGGCGCCTCGGAGACGACCGGCGCTGCAAGCTCGGTCAGTGCCGCGGCCTCGCGCTCGGCAGCACGACGACGGGCGCGCACAACCTGAGCCTCGCTAATCTGCGCCAGCGCACGGGCCTGCGCGACCTCATCGGAAATGGGGGCCGAGGCATCGGCGGCAACGGGCCGCTTCGCGCGCGTGGTGCGCGTCGTGCGACGCTTGGGCTTTGCAGCCTCCTCGCCGTCAGCGGCGGGCTTAGACGCACGGCGTATGCGCTTGGGCTTTACGGGCGCGGCATCCTCTTCGGCCGCAGGGGCAACGCCCTCGCCAGCGGCAGGCGAGACCTTCTCAGCCGATGCGGGCGCAGGCGTCGAAGCGGCCTTGAAGGCCTCAGGAACCGAGGCCTGCACCGGCGCAGGCTTCACGGCCTGGTCCGACGCAACCGGTGCAGCGGGAGCGGTTTGCGCCGTCGTTATTTCGTTTTCTTGCTGTTGATCAGACACAGTGTTTGCTCAACTTTCTTTTCAAGCCCTGTGATCACATGCTCCCTGCATAAACCTTCAGGGCGGCTAAACAGTCTAGCTCCGTACAAAAACGACGGACATCATTGATCTGTATCGAGATGATTGCGTCATATACGCAGCGTAAGTGTAGCACAACCGCCACCACCTGCAACTTAGTCATTGGACGTTCTTAAACGCCCAGTCATCAGGGACACTCCTCCTCAAAAGTGTCTTAATCAAAAGCGCCTTGAAATGTCGCGCTAGAGGAGTGAAACCGTGGCATCCGGAATAGCCACGCCACGAATCGCGCTTATCTACTACGTTTGACCCACGACCCCTGACCATTCCCTCGATCTTCCTAAAATCGCAAGCCCGCTACCTGCGGTTTTAATATCGCACCTTTAATCATGGTTCGGGGTATGCGACTAAACGTAGTAGATAAGCCCGATTCGTGGCGGACGGTTTCGTGCCGCTCACACCCGCGACAAAAATGATCTGTATTCCTCCGTCCCCAAGGGGTCATTTTCAAAACTATGCCGGATTACGGGGCCAGAATGATGCAAGCCAACCATACCCTGCATTTTTAATATTCGACAAGCCGTCTACCTGCGGTTTTAATTTCGCTATTGGCGCCATGGTCGCCAGTTGGCGATTCAGCCCCGTAAACCGGTATAGTTGCGTTTTTGTAGCATTTTCCAACACGCCAAAAAGCCCCGCCAAACGCAAAAAGCCCGACCTCCGCATGGAGATCGGGCTTATAGGGCTCAGCGAAGCCGAACCTACACGGTCAAACGACCCGTAGATTACATCTGCTCGGGTGCGGAAACGCCAACAAGGGTAAGCACCAGGGCGAGCGTCACGCGGACAGCGTCGCAAGCGGCCAGACGGGCGCGCGAAAGCTCGGGGTCGACGGGACGACCCTCGCTCGGCAGCACCTGGCAGGCAGCATAGAAGCTGTGGAAGTCGCCGGCGAGCTCCTCGGCAAAGTGCGTCAGACGGAACGGAGCGCGGTCGCGAGCGCAGCTGGCGATGAGGTCGGTGAGCTCGTTGAGCTTACGCGAAAGGGCGAGCTCGGTCGGGTCGGTCAGCAGCGAGTAATCGACATTCTCACCGATGGCCTTGGCGGCAACGGCCTTCATGCCCATCTCGTCAGCCTGCTCGGGCGTAACGTCAGCGGCACGGCGCAGGATGGAGCATACGCGGGCGTGAGCGTACTGCACGTAGTACACCGGGTTGGAGTTATCACGCTTCTTGACGGCCTCGATGTCGAAGTCGACCATCTGGTTGGAGCTCTTGGAGATGAGCGTGTAGCGGGCGGCGTCAGAGCCGACCTCGTCGACGAGCTCCTGCAGGGTCACCATGGTGCCCTTGCGCTTGGACATACGGACGGGCTTGCCGTTGCGCAGCAGGTTGACGAGCTGGCCCAGCAGAACCTCGAACTTGCCGGGGTAACCGAGAGCGTCGCAGACGCAGCGGACGCGCTCGATGTAGCCGTGGTGGTCGGCGCCCCAGATGTCAATGACGTGGTCGACGCGCTGGAACTTATCCCAGTGATAGGCGACGTCGGAGGCGAAGTAGGTATACTCACCGTCGGACTTGATCAGGACGCGGTCCTTGTCGTCGCCCAGATCGGTGGAGCGGAACCACAGGGCGCCGTCCTTGGTGTAGAGGTAGCCCATCTTGTCGAGCTTCTCAAAAGCGCGGTCGACGGCAGAGGTGCCGGCAGTCTCGCCCTCGGTGTCCTTCACGTACAGGGAGCGCTCGGAGAACCAACGATCGAAGTCGCAGTTGACGGCGTGGCAAAGGTCGCGCATGTTGTCGACCATCTTTACGTAGCCGCGCTCGCGGAAGCTCTCCATGCGCTCCTGCGGATCGGCCTCGACCCACTTGTCGCCGTCGGTGCGCCAGAACTCGGCAGCCTCGTCGATGATGTAGTCGCCGCCGTAGGAGTCCTTGCCCAGAGTCTCGGCAAAGTTGTCCTGGTAGGGATGGGTCTCGGGGTGCTCGTCGTTCTCGTCGGCGACATAGGCGTCGCGGTCGGCGATCAGCAGCTTGTGAGCCTCGTCGATATCCACGCCCTGCTTGGCGATGATGTCGGCAAGCTGCATATAGCGCGTGCTGATGGAGTTGCCGAAGGTGTTCATCTGAGAGCCGTGGTCGTTGATGTAGAACTCACGCTGGATGTCGTAACCGGCGTGGTCCATAACGCGGCAGAGGGAGTCGCCCAGCGCGGCCCAGCGGCCATGGCCGATGTGCATGGGGCCGACGGGGTTGGCGGAAACGAACTCGACCTGGGTCTTCAGGCCGCCGCCAACGTTGGACTTAGCGAAGTCCATGCCCTTCTCGCGGGCCTCGCCAAAAATGGCGTTCTTGACGGCGACGGAGAGGTAGAAGTTGATGAAGCCAGGACCGGCGATCTCGACCTTCTCAATCGCGGGGTCCTCGGGCATATGGGCAACGATGGCCTCGGCGATCTTGCGCGGGGCGCAGTGGGCCAGCTTGGCGGACTTCAGGGCCATGGTGGAGGTCCACTCGCCATGAGAAGTGTCAGCCGGTCGCTCGATGGCGCAATCGTCAAGTTCAAATGCGGAAAGGTCGCCGGCCTCTTGGGCCGCAGCAAGCGCAGCGCGTACCAGCTCTTCAATCTTCTCGGGCATAGATCCTCCTTGTGTTAAAGCCCCCGAGCTCTTGGTCACTCTTAGGGCAAAAGCCAGAGTTTGTAGCACTCTATCACAAGCGACGCACACTGTCGCAGGGTAAGGCCAATCGAAATTGCATATGCACAAAAATGACTACCGCTCTTGCGCGGTGGTACAAAGTTGGCGGTTTGCCTGCAATTTATACACGTTCTGGAAATGCATAAACGATTGAATAAGCCGTTCTATTTATCGAATACTCTTACCTATCAGAGTTGTGTGCTTTTCCTGCATAAAGTAAGGGTTTGCGCACGTCAGCGTGTTATTCTAGACATACGTAAATTCGTATAAGTTGGAGGTAGCATGTTCTCAATCGGTCAACACGTCATTCATCCGGGTCAGGGAGTCTGCACCGTCGTCGGTTTTAGGGACGACACGCCGCAGCCCATGCTGTTGCTCGAGACCAAGCAGGGACATGCGCAGACGATCCTTATGTACCCCGTGGCGCAGGCCGATCGTTTGCACGCCGCCATCTCCCAGCAAGATGCCGAGCACCTGCTGAGCCACTATGACGAGCTCGAGTGCGACACCTTTACCGAGCGCAACAGTTCGCTCGAGGAGACGCACTTTAAGCAGCAGCTCAAGCTGGGGGCGCCCGAGACGGTCCGCGTGGCAAAAACCATGATGCACCGTATTCGCCAGGCCGAGGAAGCAGATAAAAAGCCCAGCTCTTACTACATGCGCGTACTCAAGGAAGCCAAGCGCCGCTCCATCGAGGAGTTCGCCGTGGCCCTGGGCGTCACCGAGGAGGACGCCGAAGCCCGTCTAGCCCAAGCCGCCCTCAACTAACCTGCCAAAAAGGGACAGGTTTATTTTGGCAGGTTTTATCTGACCAAACGTCAACAAACAATCAGTAAATGGCCGGGTGCTCCGTTTTGTTTGTGAGCGCCCGGCCATTATTCTATATCCGTAGAATGCGTGAAGCCATTTGCGATGACATCACGCGGGGGCCGTCCAGATCGACGCAACCAACGGCCGCATCCACAACAAGCGCGCCTGTCTTGCTCAATTACCATTAAAAAGCATCAATTTGAAAACGCAATAACATTTCGGCAGGTAGCAGCTATAGTCGGTGAACTGAATCTCGACAACCGAAGCCTCCGAATGAGGTATCTTCAGCCCATCCAAGCTAAAGGAGGGGCCATGCCGAGAAAACCTCGTTCAAAGTCACCAACCGGTTATTTCCACATCACGTTGCGTGGAAACGGAGGGCAATTGCTGTTTGACGATGCCGAGGACCGAATCGCCATGCTTCAGATCCTCGATGCGATCCTCCCCAAACACAATATCGAGCTTATCGCTTGGTGCCTTATGGGAAACCACATTCATCTGCTCATCGACGATCCGGACGACCGCAAGAGCGACGCGATGCACGCGGTAGCAGTATCGTATGCGGGCAGGTACAATGCGCGGACGGGGCATATCGGCCACGTGTTTCAGGAGCGGTTTTGGGATTCGCCCATTAAGTCAGAAGTATATTTACTCGAGGCAATTCGATACATTCATCTGAATCCACAAAAAGCGGGACTGGCGGCATACGACGAATATCCCTGGAGCAGCCATCGCGAGTATCTCATGAGTGCCAGGTCACGGCCGCATGTTACCGGCAGCGTTGTCGGTGTTTTATTCCCAACACCTCGCTCATACCTTCGGCTCATGGAAAGTACGCCGTCGCTTCCCTATCGCCCCAGCGCAACAGCCAAGGTTCGCGAGGAAGATCTATGCGAATTTGGCACGGCAATCGTGCAGAGTGTCGCAGGATGTGCTCCGACGGAACTCAAATCCGTCTCCAAGCCACTTCGCAATGAGGCGATTCTCGCGCTTCGAAAACAAGGGCTAACGGTTAAGCAGGTTCAGCTGCTGACCGGACTGGGAACATGGATTATCAAGAACGCGTCGTAGCGTCGCGTTTGCCGAGTTACGAATATGGCGAAGCGCAGCTGTCTGCCGCGAGGCACCGCCATTCGCCAGCGTCACCATGTCAAACAGAAAACGCTTTCGCTGAATAACATCCAACGGAAGCGTTTTCCCAGATAAAACCTACCAAAATAAACCTGTCCCTTTTTGGCAGGTTAGGCCTGGAAGGTGTCGCGGTCGGGCGCGAAGGACTGCATGGCCGCGATGGTGCGGTCGAAGAGCTCGGGAAGCTCCCAGCCCAACATCTCGGCGCCCTGCGAAATCACGTCGCGCGAGCAGCCGGCGGCAAAGCGCTTGTCCTTGAACTTTTTCTTGAGCGACTTAGTCGTAAAGTCCATGACGCTTTTGCTCGGACGCATGATCACGGCAGCACCGATCAGGCCGGTGAGCTCGTCGCAAGCAAACAGGATCTTCTCCATCTGAAGCTCGGGCTTGGGCAGCGAGGCGTTGAAATCGGACGTGTGCGTCTGAATGGCGCGAATGAGTTCGGGCGATGCGCCCTCGCCCTCGAGGATTTCGGCCGCATAGATGGTGTGGTTCACGGGGTCGTCCTCATGCTCCTCCCAATCCAAGTCGTGCAGCAGACCGACGATGCCCCAAAACTCCTCGTTCTCGGGGTCGAACTCGCGCGCAAAGTAGCGCATGGTGCCCTCGACCGTCTCGCCGTGGGTGATGTGGAACGGGTCTTTGTTGTGCTCGTTAAGCAGTTCGAACGCACGGTCGCGGGTGATTCCGGCGGAAAGCATCTGGGACATGGCAATACCTCCAGGTGAGTCGGTGCTAGGAAACGGTGTCATTATCGTATATCGCCGTGGCTCAAGCCGAAAGGCAGAAAAGGTATACGGAGAAAAAAGCCGGGCAAACGTGTCGCTCGGCAAAACCGCAGATAAAACCTGCCAAAATAAACCTGTCCCTTTTTGGTAGGTTTAGGGGCGGACCTGGCCGGTGCCGCGGAGCTTGTATTTGTAGGTGGTGAGGGCCTCGGCGGCAAAGGGTCCGCGGGCGTGGAGCTTTTGGGTCGAGATACCGATCTCGGCACCCAGCCCAAACTCGCCGCCGTCAGTGAAGCGCGTGCTGGCGTTGGCGTACACGGCCGAGGCATCGACTGCATCCAAGAAGCGCTCGCAGGCGTCCGCGTCCTCGGCAACGATGGCTTCGGAGTGCATGGTGCCGTAGCGGTTGATGTGTGCGATGGCCTCGTCCTCGTTCGCCACGACCTTCACGCTCATCTCGAGTGCCAGGTACTCACGGCCCCAATCCTCCTCAGTCGCGGCAACATAGTCGTCGCCCTCGGCAAGCCCAGCGTCAGCGCATGCAACGCACGTGGCCTCGTCGCCGTGAATCAGCACGCCGTGGTCGTGCAACACGGTCACGACCGCCGGCAAAAACGTGTCGACCACGGCGCGGTCCACAAGCAGCGACTCGGCAGCATTGCACACGCCCACGCGCTGCGTCTTGGCATTGACGATAATGTTGAGCGCCTTATCGAAGTCGGCCGACTCGTGCACGTAGATATGGCAGTTGCCCGTGCCTGTCTCGATCACCGGCACAAGCGACTCGCGCACGCAGCGCTGAATCAGGCCCGCACCGCCACGCGGAATGAGCACGTCGACGATGCCGCGGAGCTTCATGAGCTCGCCGGTGGCCTCGCGGTCAGTGGACTCGATCATCGAGACGGCCTCGCGCGGGAAGCCCTGGGCCTCAAGCGCATCGGCCAGCAGTTCGGCAATCATGGCGCACGAGTGATAGGCCAGCGAACCGCCGCGCAGAATGCAGGCGTTGCCGGTGCGGATGCAGATACCCGCGGCATCGGCCGTCACGTTGGGGCGCGCCTCGTACACCATGGCGACCAGGCCCAGCGGCACGCTCGCGCGGGTCAGGTCCACGCCGCTTGCAAGCACGCGGTGGTCGAGCACGCGGCCGACAGGATCGGGCAGCTCGGCAAGCTTCTCCAGGCCGGCGGCCATGCCCTCAACGCGCTCGGGCGTCAGCAACAGGCGATCGAGAAGCCCCGCCGAGGTCCCCGTATCGCGCGCGGCGGACATATCGAGCTCGTTGGCGGCGACGATGGAGTCGACACCTTCGCGCAGCGCCGCGGCCATGGCGCGCACGGCCTCCTGGCGCTGCTCGTCGCTCGCCGTGGCAAGCGAGGCCGAAGCGGCCTTGGCGGCAACGGCAAGATCGTGGACATACGTGGCTATATCGACCGACATGGGCGGCCCTTTCTCTTAGTAGTTTGCCCACCATGGTAGCCGATTTGCGCATGGCCTCGCCCGCGGCGGTAGAATTGGTCAACCCGAAACACCGCAACGAACGGAAGACTCACATGGCCCTCATCACTTCGTACCACGTCCCCGGCCTTTACGTCGAGGACCACAGCATCGACGTCCCCCTTGACTGGCGCGGCCTGGAGCCGATGCTCCTGGCCGTCGGCAGCACCATGCGCCGCGGCGCTATGCCGGCACCCATCGCCGGCGCGCCCGAGAGCATCAAGCTCTTCTACCGCGTGGTTTGCGCGCCCGACCGCATCAACGACGATCTGCCACTGCTCCTGTTTTTGCAGGGCGGCCCCGGCGGCGAGAGCCCGCGTCCGCTGTCGCCCACAAGCGACGGCTGGATCGAGGAAGCCGTCAAGCACTTCCGCGTGGTCCTTCCCGACCAGCGCGGCACCGGGCGCAGCAGCTGTGTAGACGGGCGCACGATCAAGGCACTGGGTGATCGCGCGACGGCGGCCGGCTCCGATGCCACACGCTCGCAGGCGGACTTCCTCAAGCGCCACCTCGCCAGCTCCATCGTGCGCGATTTTGAGTACCTGCGCCTGGTGGGCTTTGGCGGCAAGCCGTGGATCACGCTCGGCCAAAGCTACGGCGGCTTTTTGACGTTGAGCTATCTATCGCTCTTCCCCGAGGGCGTGGCGGCGAGCTTTACCTGTGGTGGCATCCCCCACGTCCCGGCGAGCGCCAGCGAGGTCTACGCGCACACGTTCCCGCGCATGGCAGCCAAGACACAGCAGTACTACGACCGCTACCCCGCCGATGTCGAGCGAGTGGCGGCACTGGCCGATGCCCTCGAGGAGCAAAAGCCCGCACTGCCCGACGGCTCGCCGATGACGGTCGAGCGCCTGCAGCTCATGGGCAGCGACTTTGGCATGAAGCCGAGCTTCGAGCGCATGCACTGGATTATCGACCATGCTTTTGTTGACGGAGACGGCACGCTGAGCTGCGGTTCCTCGGTATCCGACAGCTTTTTGATGCGCGCCTTCGAGCGCACCAACACGCGCACAAACCCGCTGTACTGGACGCTGCAGGAGTTCATCTACGCCGACGGCGACACCATGCCCATTCGCTGGGCCGCGGCAGAAGAGAAGGCACACCGTGCCGAGTTCGACACGCTCGCGCGCCCGCTCATATTTACCGGCGAGGCCATGTTCCCGTGGATGTTTGAGCAGATGCCCGAGCTCAAGCCCTTCAAGCCCGCGATGGATCTGCTGATGGAAGACACCAGCTGGGACAAGATCTACGACCCGCAGCGTCTGGCATGCAACGAGGTGCCGCTTCAGGCCGCGGTGTATTTCGACGACATGTACGTGGATTCGGGCCTGCAGCTCGACACGCTCAGCCGCGTGGGCAGCTCGCATGCCTGGGTGACCAACGAGTTTGAGCACGACGGCCTGCACGGCAGCGTGGTGTTCAAGCACCTCTTTGACGCAGCCCTCAACCGCGGAGACCTGCGCCAGATCTTCTAGCAAAGGAATGTCCCCCACCTGCCGGCACAAAAGGAACGTCCCCAAGTGCCAGGTTAATGAAGTCATTGCAGAAAGAGGACGGAAAGCGAAAACGCCCCTAAGCGAGCAAGGTGACGTGAAAGAGGAGGGCATTGACCTTTTGGACATGCCCAACGATTGAACGTCAGATTGCCGCTTAGGGGCGTTTGCAGCGTCAATTGGTTAGGCGAAGACAATCAGATTATCTCGATGAATCGCGGGCTTCTCGGCCAGGTTTGCGAGCAGTCGGTTGCTGGCGATCTGGTCCTGGCGGCGGCCGGCAGCAAGCTCCAACACGTCCGAATCGGCCTCGGCGATACCGCGCGCGACAACCATGCCGCTCGGGTCGCACACGTCGAGCACATCGCCCTCGGCAAACGCGCCATCGACCTCGCGAATACCCACCGCGAGCAGAGAAGAACCACGGCTGACCAGCGCCTTCGCGGCACCGTCATCGACCGTCACCGAGCCATGCGCCTTGTCGCCCAGCGCAATCCACAGTTTGCGGGGCGCAATATCCAGGCGCTCCGCCGGCGGGTCGAACAGTGTACCCACGCTCTCGCCGCGGGCCAGACGCACGAGCGCATCGGGCTCCTCGCCCGAGCAAATCACGCTCTGAATGCCGGCCGTCATCAAAATGCGGCTCGCGCGAATCTTGGTGATCATGCCGCCCGTACCCACCGAGGTCGAAGAATCGCCAGCCGAGGCGATGATCTTGGCATCGATTTTGTGCACGACCGGGACAAACTCGGCCGTCGGATCTTCGTGCGGATTGGCGGTGTAGAGGCCGTCGATGTCGGACAGCGTCACGCACAGGTCGGCGGAAACAAGACAGCTCACGAGCGCCGCCAGCGTGTCGTTGTCGCCGAACTTGATCTCGTCGACGGTAACGGTGTCGTTCTCGTTGACGACCGGCACCACGCCCAGCTCCACCAGACGCAGCAGGGCGTCGCGCGCGTGCAGATAGGACGTGCGACGCGCCGTGTCGTGACGCGTGAGCAGCACGAGCGAGGTGAGCAGGTCCCGCGCATGAAACTCCTCATCGTAGGCCGACGAGATGATGCACTGACCGGCCGAGGCGCAGGCCTGCAGGCTCGGCAGGTCGCCGACCGGCTTGCGGTCGAAGCCCAACACGGGATAACCGCAGGCAATAGCGCCCGAACTCACCACGACCAGACGCCAGCCGAACTCGCGCAGGGCCGCGGCCTGATCGGCAAGCCCGCCGATAAAGGAGCGGTTGACCTTGCCATCGGCGCCCACCACCGTGGACGAACCGATCTTTACCACCATCGTTTTATAAGAAGTCGTCATACGTCAAACCAATCAACTGTTCAGCGAACGAGCGAGCAAAGAACAGCAGGCACGGGACAAGCGATAATGATTCGTTTTCCTCCGTCCCCTATGGATCATTTTGCCCAGGGGAAAGCCGAGGCCGCGGCCATGTTCTTGCGCACGAGCTCGTCGCGCACCTGAGCCAGGCCCTGCTCCATGCCCACCACATAGGTCTGCGGGTACAGGAAGCGCTTGAAAGCTGCGTCCAGATGATCGAGCGCCCAAACACAGCGCTCGCGCGCGTCCTGGATGCTCTCACGCGGAGCCACTGCACTGCCATCGCGCACGATCGGCACCAGCAGCTCGCGATACTCAAGCTCCGACACGTCGGTCACCAGGGCGGCATCATTCACGGCCACGAGGGTATTGCCGCGCGCGGCGCCCTCCCCCACCAGATGGTCCTCGTCGTAGATCATGTCGCAGACCGGGCCGCCAAAGCCGTCGTAATAACGGCGCACGCGCTGCACGCCCGGGATCGTGCGCTTGTAGGGCTGCTCGGAGAGCTTGACCACCGGCGTCCACGGGTCGGCCTCGCTCGCACGGCGGGCGGAAAGCTTGTACACGCCGCCCAGCGCCGGCTGGTCATAGCAGGTCGCGAGCTTGGTACCCACGCCAAAGCTGTCGATGGGCGCGCCCTGGTCGAGCAGCGACTGAATCGTGTACTCGTCAAGATCGTTGGAAACCGAGATCCCCACATAGGGCAGGCCCTCGGCATCGAAACGGCCGCGAACATACTTGGAGAGCTTGGCGAGGTCGCCGGAGTCGATGCGAATAGCCGACAGACGCTCGCCCACCGCCTCCATCTCCTTGGCAACCGTAATGGCATGCTCGCAGCCCTCGCGCACGTCATAGGTGTCGATGAGCAGCGTACAGTTCCTGGGGCTCGACTTGGCAAAGGCGCGGAAGGCCTCGAGCTCGGAATCGAAGCTCATCACCCAGCTGTGCGCATGCGTGCCAAAGACGGGAATACCGTAGCGGCGGCCGGCGAGCACATTGGACGTAGAGGAGCAGCCGGCAACGTAGCTCGCGCGCGCAACGGCCAGGCCGCCATCGGGACCCTGGGCTCGGCGCAGGCCAAACTCCGCCACAGGGCGACCGTCGGCGGCGAGCACCACGCGCGCCGTCTTGGTGGCGACAAGCGTCTGGAACCCGACGATGTTGAGCAGCGCGGTCTCGAGCAACTGGCACTCCAGCGACGGGCCGGTGACGCGCACCATGGGCTCGCGCGGAAAGACGAGCTCGCCCTCGGGCACGGCGTCAATGTTCACGTGCGCACGGAAGTTGCGCAGGTAGTCGAGGAATGCGGGCTTAAACATCGCGCCGCCAGCCGGGGCCTGGAGCGATGCAAGGTAGTCGATGTCCTCGGGCGTAAAGCGCAGGTTCTCGACAAGCTCGGGCAGCTCGGCGGTACCGCACATGACGGCATACGCGCTGCCAAAGGGATGGTCACGGTAAAACGCCGTAAAGCAACCCTGCTCATTGGCCTTGCCGCTCTCCCACAGGCCCTGGGCCATAGTGAGTTCGTACAGATCGGTGAGCATTGCAATGTCGGTGGGATGCGAGATGTCGGTCAAAGCCATGGGGCGACCTTTCGGATGTGTTGTGCAGAGGTTGAGGGTTGGGCGAGACGGACGTGCGGGCATGGAGCCCGGCGCGAACAGGTTAGTGCAGGCCCATGCTGCCCGTGATCGTGTAGACCATAAAGACGATAAACGCGATGAGGGCAAGGACAATGATGATTTTTTGAGCCGGTGCCATGCCAGGGATCTCATTCTCGCCCGTAGGCTCCTTGGAGGTGACCATGCGCTGGGCAAAGGTCATCTCGTCACGGCTCGGCTTGGGCTCGACGGACTTGGGACGAGCGGCCTTTTTAGGCTGAGGTTTGGGCGCGGTGGGCGCGGGCTTCGCGGCGACGGGCTTGGGCGCAGGCTTCGCGGCGGCGGGCTTGGGTGCAGGCTTCGCGGCGGCGGGCTTGGGTGCGGGCGCGGGCGCCGGTGCGGATGCGGCGTTCGCGGCGACCTCCTCGGCCTTCGCACGCTCGGCACGCAGGGCAGCCAGTTCCTCACGCTCGCGGCGTGCCTCTTCCTGGGCCTCGCGACGAGCCTTCTCGGCGCGGAGCTCTTCCAACTCGGCGCGCTCCTCGGCAGACAGTGGTTGGGACTCAAGCTCGGCCATGGTGCAGCCCTTTCTTTTTAAAAAAGCCGCCGACACAATGTCAGCGGCTTATCAAATCCAAGGGTGGAGACGAAGGGAGTCGAACCCTCGGCCTCTGCCATGCGACGGCAGCGCTCTCCCAACTGAGCTACGTCCCCAAGACAAGTTGATATTTTACCTACGGCTCGCCAACTGTCAACGCCCAATACCCAGTCTTTTTGGGACGGGGCTGCTTTGACTACTTTTCGAACGCCCGAGCCACCCGATGATTTTTTAAGGCTCTGTTAGACCAGGATTGACATACATGTGTCCCCACGGTGCCATATCGTTGACCCCGTAGACCGCGATGATGGGGGCAGCATGAACGCCGAAGACCTGGTCCTCAACTTCAAGAAGGGCATGGC
>NZ_JBBNNA010000021.1:0-37067 GCF_040098065.1 Collinsella sp. CLA-JM-H32B
CATGTCCTTCTTGAAGTTGAGGACCAGGTCTTCGGCGTTCATGCTGCCCCCATCATCGCGGTCTACAGGGCTAACGATATGGCACCGTGGGGACACATGTATGTCAATCCTGGTCTAACAGAGCCTTTTTTAATCCCCGTCCCAGAAAAACCATTCTAGGCTGTGTAGGCAATCGTTGATTTCACGGCGTGGCGCCAGCCGGCGATCTTTTTGGCGCGCTCGTCGGCGGTCATGGCAGGCTCCACGATGCCGCGGGCCCCATAGACGTCGACGACATCGCGCGTGTACATGCCCAGCGCAATGCCGCAGGCCCAGGCCGCACCCAGGCCGCTCATCTCGTCGTTGCTCGCGATGCGGATAGGCGAGCCAACCAAGTCGCTCTCAAACTGCATCAGGTACGCATCGCGCGTGGGACCACCGTCAACGCGAAGCTCGGACAGCACCGCGCCCGAATCCTCGACCATCGCATCGATCACGTCAAAGATCTGATAGGCGATCGACTCGTCGGCGGCCTTCACGAACTCCGCGCGACCCGTGGTACGCGTCATGCCAAAGACGCAGCCCTCGGCGTCACTCGCCCAGTGCGGCGCGCCCAAACCGGTAAACGCCGGCACAAAGTAGACGCGGCTCGCCGGATTGGCAGCGTAGCACAGGTCGGTAACTTCCTCGGGGTTATTGATGAGCTCCAGATCGTCGCGCAGCCACGTCTTGACAGCACCGGCGTAGCTCACGTTGCCCTCGAGCACGTACTCGGTCACGCCGTCCATACGCCATGCGAGCGAGCTCGAAAGCCCGTGCGAGCTGGCAACGAACTCGTCGCCGACGTTCATCATGACCGAGCTGCCGGTGCCATAGGTCGCCTTGGCCATACCGCGGCTGTGGCAGCCCTGCGCGAACAAGGCCGCGTGGCTGTCGCCCAGCACGCCGTGAATGGGCACGGGCGCTGGCAAAAAGCCGCCCAGATCCGTCATGCCGAACAGGCCATCGGAATCGGTCACCTGCGGCAGGCAGGCCACGTCGACGCCAAAGGCCTCGCACACCGGCTCGCTCCAGCAGCCACGGCGCAGGTCAAAGAGCTGCGTGCGGCTGGCATTGGACCAGTCGCAGCGAAACTCCGCGCCGCCCGTGAGCGTCCAGACCACCCAGGCATCGATGGTGCCCAGGCACAGCTCGCCTGCCGCCGCGGCCTCGGCAGCAGCGGGAACGTTCGCAAGGATCCAGGCCATCTTGCCCGCCGGATAGTAGGGCGAGAGCACCAGACCCGTCGTGTCGCGCACCAGCTCGGCCACACCCTCGCGCGCGGTCAACTCGTCGCACAGCTCGCGGGCGCGGGCGCACTGCCACACCACGGCGTCGCACAGCGGCTCGCCCGTCGTGCGGTTCCATGCAACGGTGGTCTCGCGCTGGTTGGAGATGCCGATGCCGGCGACGTCGGCCGGATTGACCCCGGTCTCCTCCACCACGGCACGCGCCACGGCCAGCACATTGGTGGCAATCTCGGCCGGATCATGGCTCACCCAGCCGGCTTCGTTGACAATCTGGCGATGCGAGCGGTCGGCACGATGAATCAGATGGCCGCCCTCGTCTACCAGCAGCGCCTTGGTGCCCTGCGTGGACTGATCGATTCCGATGATGTAGCGGCCCATGGCCACCCCTTTCAAAACGAATGTGACAAAGGGACGGTCCCTTTGTCACATTCCAGTTACTCTGTGGGCAGGAATTCGGCGACGGTCTGCGCGATTCCGGCACCCGTCAGGCCGTAGTGTGCAAAGACCTCGGGGCTCGTGCCGGTGATGACCGGCGCGTCGGGCAGGGAGAGGCACTTGACCGGACGCGGGCAATGCTCGCCCACCACCTGCGCGACCATAGAGCCCAAGCCGCCGAAGGGACTGTGCTCCTCGACAGTCACGACGGCGCGCGTGGCACCGGCAGCCTCAATCACGGCCTCGGCGTCAAGCGGCTTGACGCAGTACATGTCGAGCACCGTTGCCGAGATGCCCTGCTCGGCCAGCAGGTCGGCAGCGTCCACGGCATGGCGGACCATCTCGCCGGTAGCGACGAGCGTTACATCGGTGCCGCGGCGTACCCAGGTGGCGCGATCCATCTGGAACGGGCACTCGCCCTCGGCGTACACGTCCTCGACCGGGTTGCGGCCCACGCGGATGTAGGCCGGCTTGTTGTCGGCGACCAGGGCCCGCACGAGCTCGGCGGTCTGGAAGCGGTCGCTCGGCAGATACACGCGCATGTTGGGAATCGCGCTCATGGCGGCGATATCCTGCGCGGAGTGATGGCTCATGCCCAAGGCGCCGTAGGACACGCCGCCCGAGATGCCGATGAGCTTGACGTTGGTGTTGGAGTACGAGACGTCGACCTTGCACTGCTCATACGAGCGCGTGGTCACAAAGGACGCCGGCGAGGCGGCCCAGGCCTTCTTGCCGCACGAAGCCATGCCGGCGGCGATGCTCACCAGGTCCTGCTCGGCAATGCCGACCTCGACGGACTGCTGGGGATACTGATCAAAGAACGGCGTGAGCGATGCGGAGCCGCGGGAATCGGAGCACAGGACGACGATATCCTTATCGGTCTTCGCGGCCTCGAGCAGCGTGTCGCAGATAACCTTGCGATTGGCGATCTTGTTAGCCATTGATGGCCTCCTTATGGGCAGCGAAATCGGCGATGATCTGGGCATATTCCTCATCGTTAGGCAGGTGATGATGCCAGGCGGCCTTGTCCTCCATAACGGGCGAGCCGTAGCCCTTCACCGTGTTGAGGATGATGACCGTGGGCTTGCCGCAGGTCTCGGCCGCAAGCGTCAGCGCGGCGTCGATGGCCCGGACGTCGTTGCCCGGAATAGAGAGCACGTTCCAGCCGAAGGCGGCCCAGCGCTCCTCCTGCGAGTCCTGCTTCATAACGTCCTCGGTGCTGCCGCTGATCTGCAGGCGGTTGCGGTCCACGAGCGCGCACAGATTATCGAGCTGGTAGTTGCCGCCGCTCATGGCGCCCTCCCAGACCGAGCCCTCGGCAAGCTCACCATCGCCCATGATGGTGTAGACGCGGTAATCGCGGCCGTCCATCTTGCCGGCGAGCGCCATGCCCACGGCCACGGGCAGGCCGTGACCCAGCGAGCCCGAGTTCATTTCGATGCCCTTGAGCTTGTTGTTGGGGTGGCCGATGTAGGGGCTGCCGAACTTGGAGAAGCGGGCCTTGACGTCGTCGAGGTCAAGATAGCCCTCGTGGCAGAGCACCGCGTAGTAGGCTTCCATGGCGTGGCCCTTGGAAAGCACGAAGCGGTCGCGGTTGGGATCGTCGACGGTCTCGGGCGAAATGTTGAGGTGGTTGGCATAGAGGGTCATGAGGGCGTCGATCACCGACATGTCGCCGCCGATGTGGCCGCCGGCGCCAGCCATGATGATATCGACGCAATCGCGGCGAAGGTCCCAACGCAGGGACTCAAGCTCTTCGATAGTTGCCATTTCTACTCTCCTCGCAGGTAGGCTTTAACGTCTTCTTCGATGGGGTCGTACAGGTCGGGGGCAATGCCGATGTACTTGCACGCCTCGTAGAGCACCGGCACCACGTTGGCGTGAATAGCGACGCAGTGGTGGATGTAGGGGCCCTCGACGATCTTGGCTTCGAGGCGCTTGAGGTTGTCGACCTCGACCCACAGGTAGGTGCCCATGCCGGCCGGGCCGTCGATGCCGCGGGCGTTGCCCAGTAGCAGCGAGTACTCGCCGTTGTCACCGTCAAAGCGGGCAAGGGTGAGGTCGCCGTGCTTGGCCTCGGCCGTCAGCGCGCCGGGGTGATCGAAAGCCAGCGGGTAGGTGAGCTTGGGCTTGACGGCCGCGCAGCTGCAGGGCCAGGGGCCGCAATGCTGCAGCAGCTCGCCGTTCTCGTTATCGGGATGGCGCACGGTCCAGTCGGCGAACATGCCGCGGTGACGGCCCAGGTCGGCGGCCTCGACCATCAGCGCGGTGATGGCGCCGTGGATATCGGTCTCGCATACGATAGGAATGCCCATCTCGTTGAGGATGGCGTTGGCGGCGCAGGGCATAATGCCCAGCTCGTCCTGCAGAGCGTTCCAGCACTGAATGGCACCGGCGTTGCAGCCATACTTCTCGACCAAGCGCTTCATGGCGATGGCAAGACCGGCGACCGCGGGGACCTTGTCCTCGGGGATGCAGATCTCAAAGCTGTCGTTGATGTGGGCAAGCATGGCGGCCATGGCCTGCTCGTCGGCCTGGGCGTCGCGCACAGCCTGGACAAGTTCGGTCATGGGGATAGGCGAAAGCTGGATGTTGAACTTCTCGAGCAGCTCGCCCTCGTTGCACATGGTCGACCAGAAGTCGAATGGACGGGTGGCCATCTGCAGGATGCGGGTGTGCTTGAAGGTCTTGACCACGTTGCAAACGGCCAAAAAGTCCCAAACGCCGCGCTCGAACTCGGGGTCGGTCAGGCGGCAGTTGGTCATGTAGGTGAAGGGAACCTGGAAGCGGCGCAGGACCTTGCCGGTGGCGAACAGGCCGCACTGGCTATCGCGCAGGCGTGTGCCGTCGGGCTCGGGGCGCTCGTCGCGCGGACCCCACAGCAGTACGGGTAGACCGAGCTCGCGGGCAAGGCGAGCGCAAACGTACTCGGTGCCAAAGTTGGCGTGGCACAGCATAATGCCATCGACGCCCTCGGCGCGGAACTTCTTCACGATAGGCTCGATATGGCTGTCGTCGAACAGCAGGCCCTCGTCATTGATGTCGTCGATATCCACGATGTCGACGCCGATCTCGCGCAGGCGATCAGCCGTCAGGCCGCGATACTTGATTGCGTCCGGCGCGCTAAAGATACTGCGGCGCGTGGGCACAAAGCCGAGCTTGATCTTGTCCATGTACGTCCTCCCCTAATCACATGTTCAGTAAACAGACGCATGTTTCGTTTTGTTCTGTTTACTAAATATTTTACTCTACTGTTTAGAAGTTTAACGCGAAATACCCGTAGACGGTAGAGAGATCAGCCTAAACGGTATGTAAACAAACTGAACATACAGGGGCATCAAAAAGAGGGCCCCGAAGGACCCTCTCTTAGTAGCGTTATGTATGGCTGCCTTAGCGAGCTTTGCCTCCCTACGGCCTAGCGTTGCCTTTGCCTAGATTTCGCGCACGCTTTGGCGCTCGACAAAATAGGTCGACACGGCCGTCTTGCAGGTATAGCTCTTGGGATTGCGGATGTTGCCCACCAGGCGGCGCACCGCGATCTCGCCCACCTCGTGCTTGGGAACGTGCACCGTGGTGAGCGGCGGATTGGAGAAGGCGCCCAAAGACAGATCGTCAAAGCCGATGATTGAGACATCCTCGGGGACACGTATGCCGTGCTCGTTCAGCGCGCGCATGGCGCCTACGGCGAGCACGTCGTTTTCGGCAAAGAAAGCCGTCGGCAGGTCGTCGCGCGAGACGCTGTCGAGCCATGCGCCCATGTCGCGATAAGCACCTTCGAGCGTGGTGCCCAGTGTGACGCGCCATGTCGGGTTGGCCTCAAGGTCCGCATCCTCAAGCGCTTGTCGATAGCCGCGCTCGCGATCCTTAAAGTTGCGGATGCGAAGGTCGCCTGCCAGATAGCCGATTTGCTTGTGACCCTTCTCGATAAGGTAGTCCACGGCGCGCAGCACCGAGTCGGTGTTGGCAATGACTACGGCATCGAAGTACTGACGATCGCTCCAGCCATCGAGCACGATCAAGTGGGCGGCAGCGTTGGCGAACAAGGCATAGTCTTCCTCACCCAGCTCGGTACCCATCAGCACGATGGCGGCCGACGGGTCGGCGATCAGGCCCTCGACCTGCGGACGCACGGCGTCCAAGTCGCTAAAGTCGAGCGAGACAAAGCTCGTGCTCATACCGTGACGACGCGCCTGGCGCTCCACGCCCTCAATAACCGCGGGATGAAAGGTGCTCTCGTCCAAAATGGCGCCCGTCTTGCGCGCGAGCACAAACTGAATGCTCTCGAGCTGCGTCGACTGCTGGTAGCCAAGCGATTGCGCGCACTCCAGGATGACCTTGGCGGTCTCCTCACTCACGCTGCGCTTGCGGTTGAGCGCGTTGGACACGGTCGCAGGCGAAAAACCGGTGATGCGGCTGATCTCGCGAACACTTGCTTTGGCCATTGTTCCCCCTAGCAACGGCCGTGGCGGAGCATCGCAACTCGATGGCTCGGCAAATAAACGACCGCAAATTCAATCTAAACAGAATAGTAAATGTTTAATAGCTAGTTTAGCCTGTTGTCAAGCGAAGTGGCACGACTATTCCCCCAACGGGCGCATTTGTCCATCTTAACGTTATTACGCAAGGTCTTCGCCATTGCTTGCTATTACGCGTCGGTACCATTCGAAGCTTTTCTTTTTACGTCTCTCAAACGAGCCCGCACCGCTATCGTCTCGATCGACATAGATAAACCCGTAGCGCTTACGCATCTGTCCTGTGGCGACCGAAACCAAATCGATCGGGCCCCAACAGGTATATCCCATGAGTTCCACCCCGTCGAGCTCGACGGTCTCCCTCATCGCCTCGATGTGGGCCCGCAGGTATTCAACTCGATAGTCGTCTTCTATTTCACCCGAATCTTCCGGCACATCAGGAGCACCCAAACCGTTTTCGACGATGAACAGCGGCTTTTGATAGCGATCCCAGATTTCATTCATGGTGACGCGCAGCCCTTTGGGGTCGATAAACCTCCCCCAAGGCTCCTGTTTTAGATACGGATTAGGCGCCGAGCGAAGAAGGTTCGAATCGAACTGACCTTCCGCATGCGCTTTTGCGACGCGCGTCGAGTAATACGAAAACGAGACGAAATCGACCAGGTTTGCAGCCAGTACTTCGCGGTCATCATCCCGATAGGGCACCTCAAAACCATGGCGGGCGTATTCCTTGAGAACATAGCTCGGGTACGCACCGCGCACCTGGACGTCGGTAAACATGTAATGGCTGCGATTCTCAGCCTGCGCAGCCAGCACATCGTCCGGATCACATGTAGCCGGATAGAAGACACCTGCGTTGAGCATGCAACCGATCTTCGCCCCAGGGCACAGTTCATGACACGCCCCGACCGCACGGGCGCTCGCAACCAATACATGGTGCACGGCCGTGTGAACCGTTGCATAGCGATTCTCCCCTTGCTCGAAGATGATCCCCGCCGCCATAAAGCACGCCTGCGTCATGATGTTGATCTCGTTAAAGGTCAGCCAATAATTGACCAATCCCCGATAGCGCTCGAACACGGTACGCGAATATCGCTCGAACAGGTCGACCAACCTGCGATCGCGCCATCCGCCATACGCATCGACGAGATGCATGGGGACATCATAGTGGTTGAGCGTCACCAAAGGCTCAATGTCATGCGCGCGACACGTCCTAAAAACATCCTCGTAAAAGGCAAGGCCTTCTTCATTGGGCTCGGCTTCGTCTCCTTTGGGAAAAATGCGGCTCCAGGCGATTGATAAGCGCAGGCATTTAAAACCCATCTGGGCAAACAGTTCAATATCCTGCTTGTACCTATGGTAAAAATCAATGCCCTTGCGAGCGGGATAGAAGCTGTCGGGTGCCAACGCACGCGGATCAAGGTCTCCCCGCATGACGTCCATGCGTTGATCGCCAAACGGCAGCATGTCGGAATTGGCTAAACCGCGACCGCCTTCGTTCCATCCTCCCTCGCACTGGTTTGCAGCCAGAGCCCCGCCCCATAAAAAATCTTCTCTAAACATTATGGTGTCGTCCTTTCTATCAAATTCCCGGCCCACACTGTCGAACGCAACGGACTCGGCAAGTGCCGCGCAACAGCACAGTACCGTTGCGCGGCCAAGGGGTCGGACCGCGCAACGGCTGGGGAGCATATTTGTGTAGTAGCCTCTTATGCCTCGACGGATTCAACGGCCTCAGAATCGCCGCTCTTGGACTTCAACGGCATCTTCTCCTGTCCTTCAAATCCAAAAATCATCGCCAACGCAAACGTCACGGCACCGCCAGCAAGACACCCGATGGTGCCAGGGATGATATCCTGAGCAAACATGAGCACGTTCATCCATGGGAAACCAACGCCAGTGAAGATATAGACGTTGGCATGAAGAAGGCTTACCAGCAGACCACCGACAGCACCACCAATCATGTTCCAGGCAAGAGCCTTCTTGTCGCGAAACAGGATGCCGTAGATGATGGGCTCACTCACGCGACCGAAGGCATAGGTGATGAACAAGTTCCAGCCCGTGGCTCGACTCTCCTTGCCCTTAGCGCGCAGGCCATAGGCGAGCGCGATGGCAAGCGTGGTGTAGGCTACAACCGCGGTGCCGGGGTATAAGATGGCGTCGTAACCGTTCTGGAGCGCGGCGGGCAATATGGCGGTATAGATCGGCACGTGCATGCCGGTGGCGATGATCAGATTCCAGAATGCGCCGATAACCGCGGTCGCAGCGGGACCGGCAACAGAGGCGAGCCAAATGATGAAATCGGCCACAAGGCCCATGACAAATTGGACGGCAGGGCCGCAGAGGCACAGCGCGACCGGCAACATCACGAGCACCGTACCCACGGGTACGATCAGAATGCGCAACATATCAGGCGAGATCTTCTTAAAGAAGCGCTCAACATAGGACTGGGCCCAGGTGATCAAGATGACCGGAAGAACAGCCTGGGTGTAGTTGACGAGCTGCATGGGGATGCCGAAGACGCTGAAAGGCTTTCCGTCCTCAACAATAGCGAGCATGTCGGGATAAATCATCACAACAGCGATGAGCAGTGCCAGCACAGGACTCGTTTTGAACTTCTTAGCCGAGCTATAGGCGGCAAACACCGGGAAGTAGTAATACGCCGCATCGCCCACCAGGGAAAGGATCCGATACAGGTCGCTCGTTTCGGACATAAAACCGGCGCCTTCGGGCCCAAACAGAATAACGAGCATCTTGAAGATACCGGCGACACAAAAGATCGGAAGGATCGGGGTGATAGCGCCGCTCACGGCATCGAGCAGCTGATTGAAGAGGTGCTTGGGCGCCAAGCGCTCCTTCCAGCTAAGCTGAGGGCCATCGAGTTCCTCGTCAATCGATACCGTGACCTCGAATCCGCCCTGCTTACAAACCTCGTCGTAGACCTTGTCGACCGTGGGCCCGACCACCAGCTGCACCTGCCCTCCGGCGTGCACGACGCTGATGATAGACGAGATGTCCTCAAGCTTCTCATCATTCGAGAGGCTTTCATCCTTGAGGTTGAAGCGCAGGCGCGTCATGCAATGCGTAACCGAAGCCACGTTTTCCGCCCCGCCCACAGTGGAGAGAATCTGCTCTGCCACCTTTTTGTAATTTGCCATCATTGGCTCCTTTGCACAATCTTGGCTTACTGTTCGAATCGGCAAAGGTCATGCCCCGAATGGCTACGGGTTACAATCCTTTTTTGGAGATGATCCGGTTGAGATGGATCATCAGATAGAGTTCCTCCTCCTCGGAGAGCGTGGCGTCCCACGTTTCACGACAATAGGAACCGATATGCTTCACGCACTCTGCCAACTGCGGAAACTCCTCACGAAAGTTCTTGTACATCTGCATGTTGGCGCTGTTCAGCGACTCGCCGGCTTGAATGCGCTTGAACAGGTACCGCAGATGCGTGGCGAAGCGGGTGAAATCAAAGGAATCGCGGTCGACAATAATGCGGAAATCGCTTTCGAGAATCTCGATAACGTCCTCGAGCATATCGTCGAACTGCTTTGCGGGCTCGGCCGTGGCTTTGACGGCTTCAACAACCCGTGCGTTCACGAGATTCATCGCAATACTGGCAATCTCATCCTTGGGAAGCCGCTCTCCGAGCTCCTTCTCGAGTCGCATGACGATAAACTGGGCAGCCTTGTATTCCTTCGGATACGTCTCCCGCACTTCATAGGCAAGAGGCATCGCGATGCGGACCCCCTTTTGGGCTCGCGCAACGGCAAACGACAGGTGATCAGCCATGAACAGCGTCGCATTGGTCGAGAGGTCGTAGGGCAGTTCGTTGGCAACGATGTCCATAACTTTCGCCGCAAACATCACGATATCCGAGGGAAGATCCCTCATGACATCTTGTCCTTTAGGATCAATGTCGTAAAACGTATGCTCGATTTTAGAAAGAGGGAGCTCTCGAGGAAAATCTCCGCCGAAACCGACGCCCCTGCCCATGGCGATGACATCTCGCCCCTGTCCGTCACGGCAAAGAACCGCGTTGTTGTTAAGCTTTTTAATTGCAAGCATGGTGAACCTCCTTTCAAGAACACTCACAGAAAAAGGCATGATAGCCAATAGCAGTGCTATTGCGGTCATGCCTTACGTAACAATCCGTGTTGTATTGCTCTTGGGCATGCCTCCACACAGGAGTAACAATCCAAGATGCAGAATGCATTATAGCGCTCTCCCCGCCCCGGGGACCATCGGGCTGGCGAACGGTAGATGTCGGCCCGCCAGCGGCCACATCGAGCAGATGGGCGTGCTTCGATCCCGAGCCTAGCCTAGGATGCGGGCCATGCGCGCCTTGAACTCGGACAGAAAGCGCGGGGCGTCCACGGTGAGTGCCACAAGCGCGCTCTTGTCGGGGTCGGACAGGCGGTGCTCATCGCAAATGGTGCGACCGCGATACTCGCCCAGCAGATCAACACGCAGATTGCAGCCGAGTGCACCTACGAGCGTGGGGTCGATCGCCACGGCAACGGCCAACGGATCGTGCAGCGCACAACCACCCAGGTAGGGTGCGTTCATCTCGTACGAGCCAATGTAGTGCTCGACCATGCTAGCAAATGCGCAGCCCGCCATGGTGCCCGAGCCCGTCCAACCGGCAATGTCGCGGCGCGTGAGCACCACGCGATGCGTCACGTCCAGGCCCACCATGGTGAGCTTGCGGCCCGAGCGCAGCACGGCATCGGCCGCCTCGGGATCGCTTGCCATGTTGGCCTCGGCACCCGCACTCACGTTACCGGGCACGGTCAGGGCACCGCCCATTACCACCACGCGGCCGATAGACATCACCGCCGCCGCATCGCGCTCCAGGGCAAGCGCCAGGTTGGAGAGCGGGCCGGTCGCCACATAGACCAAGTCGGGGCCATAGGTGCGCGCGGCATCGATCAGGTAATCGACCGCGGCGTTACCATCGGCCGACGTCGCGCCCACCGGCTCGTACGGCGAGGCGGGCACGCTTGCGCCGCCAATGCCGTTCTTGCCGTGGATGAGCGTCGTGGACGCCGGCGGCGTATAGGGTTCGGTCGCCTTGATGGGACGATCGGCGCCCAGGTACACCGGCACCTCGGGACGACCCAACAGATCGAGCACCGCCAGGCAGTTATGTGCCGACTGGTCGACGCGCACGTTACCAAAACATGTGGTAATGCCCACGAGTTCCACCTCGGGGCTCGCGATGGCATAGGCAAGCGCCATCGCATCGTCCACACCCATATCCAGATCAAGGATCAGCTTCTTGATTGCCATTGCTCTACTCCGCTTCTCCGTCTTGTACCAAATCGTCTAAATCAAACACGCGATCAACTTCGGCGCGCGTGGGAATCGACTGCTGTGCGCCCAGGCGCGACACCGTCACCGCCGAGGCGCGTGCACCCGCCGCCATGCACTCAAAGAGCGGCAGGCCCTCCAGACGAGCCGCGGCAAGCGCACCGATAAATGTATCGCCCGCGGCCGTCGTATCGACCAACGTGCTCGAGAGCGCCGGCATGCGCAGCGGCTCGCCGTCATCGCCGAGCGTAACCGACCCGGCGCCGCCCAACGTGATGACCGCAGCTCCGGCACCCTTGGCGAGCAGGGCATTGAGCGCCGCGACGCAGCTCGCATCATCCGCGGGCAAGATGCCCGTCAGCACCTGGCACTCAGTCTCGTTGGGACAGACCAGGTCGACCGCAGGCCAGGCCTCCGCAGGCAACTCGCAGGCAGGAGCTGGATTAAAGACCGTATAGAACCCCAGCTCGTGAGCGCAAACGAGCGCCTCGGCCGTCGCTGCAAGGTCACATTCGCCCTGGGCGATAAAGACGCTTCCGACAGCCGGGGCAATATCGCTGGCGTCTCCGTCGAGCTCATCGGCTACCAGACGCCTCAGCGCGCGGGCAACATCCTCGCCCGCGAGCGCATGGTTGGCACCCGGCGACAGCACGATGCGGTTGTCACCCTCGCAGCGAATGATGGTCGCCGTTCCCGTCTCCACGTCATCGCGACGCGCTACAAAGACACAGTCCACGCCGGCGTCTTGGAGCCCCGCCACGAGCGACGTGCCAAATGCGTCGCAGCCGACCGCGCCGATCATATGCGCGTGCGCGCCCATGCGCGCAGCAGCTACGGCCTGGTTGGCGCCTTTGCCGCCGGCGTTGGTGATAAACCCGCTGCCGCCAACGGTCTCGCCCGCACGCGGCATGCGCTCGCACGCCACCGAAAGGTCCATGTTCATGCTGCCGAACACCGCAACGATGCCGCTATCTGCCATGGAAACCTCCTCGTCCGCGGGCTCTGCACCCGCCGTTGGCCGTCAATCGTGCGCTCTCGCGCCTCTATAACTTTAGTTCACTTTGATGTGGACGCGCGCTTGAGCTTGCGCCGGCAGCAAGCATTCACAGGAGCAGGCGGTTACAATGAAGACGTGCTGATTATTCTCGTCATTGGATGATGTTTTATGGAACAATTCCCACAATCGAGCCCGCGCGGCCCGCGCCGCGCGCCCGATAACCAGGCGCCGCACGAACGCCCGCGCGCCGACCGCCGCACCGGCGAGTCGCGCCACGCCGCAGGCTCCCATCGCGCGCCCGCCAATAAGGGCACCCACACCAACAGCGCTGCAAAAGAACGGGCGACCGCTCGCCCCAAGTCCCGCTACATTCCCGCGCTCGACGGTCTGCGTACGCTCGCCGTCGTCGCGGTGGTGCTCTATCACCTCAACCTCACGTGGGCTCAGGGCGGCCTGCTCGGCGTCACGATCTTCTTTGTGCTTTCGGGCTATCTGATCACGCGCTTGCTGCTCAACGAAGTCGCTAAGACCGGTCGCATCGACCTTAAGAGCTTCTGGATTCGCCGCATCCGTCGCCTGGTCCCCGCCGTGGTAACGGTAGTGTTCGTGACCTGCGCGCTGTGCACCATCTTTAACCACGTGATGCTCACCAAGATGCGCCCCGACATCCTGCCGTCGCTGCTGTTCTTCAACAACTGGTGGCAGATTGCCCAAAACGTCTCGTACTTCAATGCTCTGGGCGACCCCTCACCGCTCACGCACTTTTGGTCGCTTGCCATCGAGGAACAGTTCTACCTGATTTGGCCGCCACTGCTGTTTGCCATGGTATCCATGCATGTGAGCAAGCCCAACACGCGCCGCGTGGTTCTGGGCCTTGCCGCGGTATCTGCCCTCGCCATGATGGTGCTTTACAACCCTGCCGCCGACCCCAGCCGCGTGTACTACGGCACCGACACCCGCGTGTTCTCGCTGCTGCTGGGTGCCTGGATGGCCTTTATCCCCGATCGCGACCTGGCGCCGGTGCGTCTCGCACATCGTTTGGGGCTCAATCGCCTGGCTGGCGCCGCCAAGCACGGCAAGAACGCCGAGGGCAAGCCTGGCGAGAAGGCCGACGAATCAGCCGAGACCGCCCCGGCACAGCCGAGCGCCCTCGTGCGCTTTTGGTCCTCGCCCGCATCCATCGATGTGTTGGGCGTCGTGGGTCTGGTTGGCCTTGCCGCCATGGTCGCGCTCACCAACGGCTATACCGCGTTCCAGTATCGCGGCGGCACGCTGTTATGCTCCATCCTCACGCTCATGGTCATCGCGGCCTGCGTGCAGCCCCAGGGAATGGTTGCCCGCGCGCTGTCCGCCGAGCCGCTCGTGTGGGTTGGCAAGCGCTCGTACAGCATCTACCTGTGGCACTATCCGCTGCTGTTGCTCATGAACCCGGTCGCCAACATCAACGATACGCCCTGGTGGCAGTACATCTTGCAGGTACTTGTGGTGGTCGCCGTAGCCGAGTGCTCCTATCGCTTTATCGAAACGCCGTTTAGAAAGGGCGCCTTCGGCCGCACCGTCACCGAATTCCGCGATGGCACCACCACGCCCGCCAACTGGGCACGCACGCACGTCCCTGTCTGTGCAGCCTGCGCTGTCGTGTTGGTCGTTGCACTGGGCGGCCTGATCTTTGTGCCCGAGACGTCCGCGCTGAGCGGCGAGGGCGCCGAAGTTCTGAACAAGGAAGCCAAAAACACCGCGCCCACCGACCAGCAGGCGGCCGATGACACCGACAAGGACAACGACGGCTTCCCCGATGGCTCCTACGACCTGTTGATGATCGGTGACTCCGTGTCGCTACGCGCCGTTGATTCCTTTGACGGTGTGTTTCCGCACAGCCATATCGATGCCGAAAAGGGCCGCCAGTTTGATGCGGGCCGCGCGACATTTGAGGGCTATATCCAGCAGAACCTTGCCGGCAAGATCGTGGTCTTTGCCCTGGGCACCAACGGTTTGGTAACGGACGCCCAGGTCGACGCGATCATGGCCGACGCCGGCGAGCAGCGCATTGTCGTGTTTGTAAACACGCGTAGCCCGCAGCCGTGGGTCGGGTCCACGAACCAGGCCATCGCCAACGCCGCAACGCGCTACAAGAATGTACGCGTTATCGACTGGTACGGGTACAGCGCCAACCGCAACGACCTGTTTGACGGCGACGGCACGCACCTGTCGGCCACCGGCGTGGCCGAGTACCTCAATCTCATCCACGATGCGGTCAAGAAGGACCTGCCCGTGCACCCCGAGGACCACGTCAACGATCCGCAGCCGGCAGCCGTCAAGTCCGCCGCCGATGCACTCGTCAATGCCCTCGCCTACAAGCCACACAAGCTCGGCGGCGACAAGTAACGCGCAGTCAAATCCGCTCACACCCGCAGGGGGCGTCGGCCGTGGCCGACGCCCCCTGCGGCAGTTAGGGACGTTCCTTATGTGCCGGCACCTGGAGACACTCCTGACGCAGCCGATGAAGACCTCTACGGATGAATTCCAAGCCGCTCCGCCGCTCCAGACATCGTTTCCGTGCCTCGCGCCTGCTCCAAACAATCAAAACAAGCCCTTTTCGCCGCAACCCCAAAGGCCTGTGGGCAAAAAAGGCCAAATATGAGTACTGTTGCAATTTTAGTAGCAGACAAAACCACCCAAAATGACGTCCGAGCGACCCCTACAACCCCCTAAAGCAGCCAACCTGACTGGTTTAAGGCATATTGGAGCCAATTTTAATGAACATACTATAGGTTATGTTCATTAACTTCTTGGATGTAAATGCTATTCACTTAGCAACAGTACTCATATTTGGCATTTTTTGCCCACCGCCATATAACTAACGCCCTATAGCAGACGAAAAACAGGCCGCAGCCCATCGCTGCGGCCTGTTCGAAACCCAAAAGAGGCGCTACGCGCTGTAGCCCATCGCTTGCAGTACAAACATGACGACCGTCAACACCGTAATCACGCCGATAGTCGCCCACGTGAGCACGTTCCATACGCGGCCGTTGCGGTTGGCGCCCATAATGTGGCGATCCGCCGCGATAACCACCTGGAATACCAAGACTACGGGCAGCAGCACGCCGTTGATGACCTGCGAGGTCATCATAATCTGGAACAAATCGACGCCAGGCATGAGCACCAACACAGCAGAAATGCCGATGATGGCCGTAATGATGCCGCGGTAAACCGGGGCCTCGTCCCAGCTGCGATCGGCGCCGCGCTCCCAACCAAAAGCCTCGCAGATGGCACTCGACGTAACGCCCGGCAGCACGCAGGCAGCCAAAAAGCTCGCTGCGACCAGGCCCGAGGCAAACAGCACCGTGGACCACTGGCCCGCGATGGGCTCCAGCGCGCGGGCGGCATCGGCGGCATCGCTAATCTGAATACCCGCCGGGAACAGCACCGTACCGGTCGTGATGATAATGAAGCCCGCAATGATATCAGCAGCGATCGAGCCGCTCACGGTATCAATACGCTGCAGCACGATGTCGTCCTCGCCCGCATTCTTATCGACCACGTTGTTCTGAGCCAAGAAGATCATCCACGGTGCGATGGTGGTACCGATCGTTGCGACCACGAGCGACACGTAGCTGGGATCGTTCTGAATATTGGGGACGACCAAGTCGACCGCGACCTCGCCCCAGTTGGGGCCGGCCATAAACGCAGCGACGATGTAGGTCACGAACACGCAGCTTACCAGCAGCAGAATCTTCTCGATGCGCTGGAAACTGCCCGACATGGTAAGCATCCACACCAGCAGCGCCACGAGCGGCACCGAGATGCTCGCCGGAACGCCAAACAGAGCAAGGCCGCTCGCGATACCCGCGAACTCCGAGATGGTCACCGCCGTGTTGGCGATCAACAGTGCCGCCATGGCCAGCACGCTCTTGCGAACGCCAAAGCGCTCGCGAATGAGCGACGCCAGGCCCTTACCCGTGACACATCCGCAGCGCGCCGCGGTCTCCTGCGTCACGATAAGCAGCACGGTCATGACGGGAAGCATCCAGAGCATCTTATAGCCATAGCTGGCGCCCGCGCTGGAATACGTGGCGATGCCGCCGGCGTCATTGCCCGAAAGCGCCGCCAGCAGACCGGGACCCATGGCGCCAAAGATGGCCGCGATGGTCAACTTTTGCTTGGTGCTCGGCTTTTGCTTCGTATTTTGCACACGACCACCTACCCCATGACCGACATGGTGAGCAGCACCGCAGCAGCACAGTACGCCACACACGAGATCATGACGGCAATGACGTTCATGGCGGTGCCCGACGTATTGAGGTCGTGCTCGTCACGCCAGAACAGCACCATCAGGTAAATCACGGCGCTCATGTTGCCCACCAGGCAGATGATGGCCGCGATGTTAAAGCAGCCGGTAAAGAGCTGCTCCTCAAACATAGGGGCATCGAGGAACGCGGCAGTGCGCACCAGCTGCGCACACAGATAGGTCACGAGCGAAAGGATCAGGCCCATACCCGTGCTCTGGAAGAAGAATCCCAGGTACGGTTTGGGCTCGTCGTCGTGACCGTCGTACTCCAAGAAGTAGTTCTTGACGAACGACACCATGCGCGAAGCCGCCAGCAGCACGAGCGGCATGGCGCACATGGGGAACACCACCAGATGCGCGGAGCCCAGCGCCGTTCCCAGCACCGTCGCCATAATACACGAGGCGATGCCCCACACGACGACCCAGTACTGACGATGCACGAACCAGCTGAGCACGTTCGTCGAGTCGTCCGACGCGCTATCGCCCGAGCCGACACCGGCAATCTGCAGGTCCTCCTGATGCTCCTCGGCGATAACGTCCATGGCGTCGTCGAAGGTCACGATACCCAGGATATGACGGTTCTCGTCGCAGACAGGGATGGCAACCAGGTCGTACTTGGTCATCTCGTCCGTCACGTCTTCCTGGTCCTCGTCGGGCGACACGTAGACCAGGTCGCGATAGGCGAGCTGGCCCAGCGTGGCGTCGCGGTCGGCCACGATCAGCGTGCGCAGCGAGAGCACGCCCGTCAGCATGCCGCTCGGATCCTCGGTATAGACGTAATAGACGCTCTCAAAGTCCTCGTCGAGTTTGCGAATCGCCTCGATGGCATCGCCGACCGTCGCCGTGGCGGGCAGGGAGACAAACTCCGAGGTCATGATGCGGCCGGCAGTGTTGTCCTCATAGCCCAGCAGGTTACGAATCGCCTTCTCCTCCTTGACGCCCATCAGGCGCAGGAGCTTCTCGGCCTTCTCATAATCGAGCTCGTCGATCAGGTCGGCGGCGTCGTCCGGGTCCATCATGGCCAGCATCGACGATGCGTCGGTATCGGACAGGCCCTCGAGCATCTCGGTCATGAGCTCGTCGTCATCGAACTCCGAGATGGCCTCGGCGGCCTGTGCCGTGTCGAGCTGCGCGAACACCTGCGCGCGCAGGCGCGGGTCGAGCTGCTCGATGATGTCGGCAATGTCAGCAGGATGCAGCTCGCCAAGCGTCTTGTGCGACACCGAGAGCTGGATGTTCTTAGTCGAGCGATCGAGCAGGTCCATGTAAGACCAGGCGATAATGTCCTCGCTGAGCGGTTTGCCCAGATGCTTCATAAAGCCCTCGACGACATGCTCGAGTGTGGGGCTGATCGCGCGCAGCAGACCGCGGGCGCCGACCTCGGCACCCAGCAGACGCAGCTGATTTTCGCCCGACATGGAAAACTTGATGTCGTTGACGCGCACGACCTTCATGCCCTGCGTGTCGACAATCTGCTTGTTAAGCACGTCGCGGGCAAGCAAGAGTTCGGTCGGCTGCAAGTACGAAAAACGGATTTCGGTGGCCGACGTCTTAAGGTGTACGCCCGTCTCGTCGATACGGTCGACCCATTTGCGCCAGCTGATCATAAACGGCGTCTTGCCGGGACCGCGGAACGCGAGCGACGTCACGTGCGGAAAAACTTCGCCGGTTGCAATGCCAAAATCGTTAACCACGCCGAGCTTTTCGCCGTCGACGTCCAAGACCGGCAATTTGAGCATCTCACTCAGATAATTCAATGGTGCTCCCCATCATTATTCCTGCGGACCGCGCGACCATGCCGGCACGCAATCCGTGGACTTTTAGATATGTATACGCATGCGCGGGCGGCACACCGCTCGGCACTCACACCCCGTGCACGCGCAGAAAGCACCTGCATGGGGTCATCGACTGTATGGTCGAGGTTTGGATTTCACCTGTAACCTTTCTCTTGACCCTCATTAACCGCAGTAACTATAGCATCAGCATCGCACTGCGGCACCGAATTTATGCGCTGCACATCGCAGGCATACCAAACGCTGACGTATCCGTGACATAGAGCCAGATGAGCACGGTGGGACAAAGCGATTAAGACCGCCCTAAACGACCAGTCGTTTAAGCACGTCCCCAATGACTACTCTGTGGTGTCGTCGTCCTTGGGGAGTTGGGGGAACACGGCGTTTTTGGGCATGGAAACCTTGGTGAGCGAGGTGAGCTTTTTACTCAATGCCGTGTCCGTCTTGACCAGGTCGCTGAGCGTCACGATCTTGTAGCCGTCGGCGACAAGGCCATCGATAATCTGCGGCAGCGCCTCGAGCGTCTGCTCGGCGCACTCATCGCTATCGGTGAGCAGCACAATATTGCCCGGCGTCATCGAGTCGAGCACGGTCGATACTTGCTCGTCAGCGCCGTTGAGCAGCCAGTCGCCCGAATCGATATTCCACGAAACCACGGCGGATACCAGGTCCATCGAGTCAATCCAGTTTTGCTCGTCAAACGCGGCGTAGGGGGCACGCAGCAGCATCGTCTCGACGCCGGTCGCCGACTTAATCGCCTCGGTGCCCTTCGTGATCTGCTTGCGCACCGTCTCGCGATCCTCGCCCTTGAGCGAATCATCGCTGTAGCTGTTGGAGCCGATCTCGCACCCGGCATCGGCAATCGCTTTGGCAGTAGCGGGCGAGGCTTCCGCGGCATCGCCCGAAAGGAAGAACGTCGCCGTGACGCCCTTTTCCTTGAGCACCTGCAAGATCTGCTTGGTCGCGCCGCTCGGGCCCTCGTCAAATGTCAGGGCCACGTACTTTTCGTTGCCCTTGGGCGCTACGCTTGCGCACTCGACCACGCAGTCGGTGGCGGGCACGACCTCGCCGCGGTCCTGCGTCTTGCCCGACTGCTCGCCGACCCATACCTCGGAGCGGCCCTGAACACCCCAGGTTTTGACATACTCAATGGCACCCGTGCCCTCGACCTTAAGCTTTGGCTCGATAGTCGTGGCCTGGACCTCATGCTTTTCGTACACGTTGCGGCCGTCCTTGACCGTCACCTTCTCGCCACCCGTAAGCTCGTGACTATCCCATTTGCCTTGCTTCACGCGCTTGCCGTCGACCTTCACCGACAGCTTTTCGCCGCCATGGCGCTTGAGCACGCTGTCGTCGACGGCCAGCAGATCGCCGGCGTCGTACGTTTCGGTCAGGCTTTGATCGTCGATAAGATTCTGCAACGTAGAGCCCACGCGCACCGCGGTCTTTTGCCCGTTGAGTTCCACGTCCACACTGCGGTTGACGTAGCCCACGACGGCAGCGATAAACAGCACGAGCGCGCAACCCACGGCGATGAGCGCATAGGGCAGGCGGGACGGTCGGCGCGGCGAGCGCCCGTTGCCGATGCGCGCGCTGCGATCGCTAAACCCACGGCTATGGTTGAGGTACATCGCGCCGGGCTTACGGCGACGTCGACGCTGGCCGCTGGGCAGCTGCCCCAGGTCGCAGCGCGCCGTCGGACGCGCACCCGAGGGCCCGTTTAAGTTAGATCCGTTTTGGCGCATGTGCCCTCCCCCATAAACACAGCGAGCCGGAGCAACATGTCTCCGGCTCGCCTCCCATCATTTGGTACGTCGCTATTTGCTAGCTTTTGACGAGCCCCCGCTCGCCTTTTGATATTCGTCCTTAAAGGCCTTGAACATACCGCGCGTCTTGCCGAGCTGCTTGCCCAGTGCGCGGCTGCCCTTGTCCACGGCGACCGATCCCTTGTCATCGAGCACCTTGGCGCCCTTCTTGACCTTATCGCCCACCACGACACTGGCCTCGGCAGCCTTGGCGGCCGCGCCGCCCGAATACCCGAGCGACTTGACCTCGTCCGAGACAATCATCGCGCCGTTCTCGTAGCCGCGCAGCATCGTCGGCGGCACCTGCGTGTCGCCCACCAACATGCTCGATGCGGCACTGGCGGTCACATAGAACGTCTGTACAATGCCCGAACGCGGCTTGAATTCAACGTCCGAGCAGTAGCCCACGACATCGCCCGATTCCGTGCGCACGTCCATGCCAACCCAGATGATGCAATCGTCCAGGTTGATATCGAGGCGCTTGGCCGCGGCGGCATCGTAGGTGCCCTTGACGTCGTCGACCGCGACAGTGCCCTCATAGACGCCGATGGCATCGAGCGCCACAAACCGGTCGGAGCGCTCGATCATACCCGCGATATCGGACTGGCGAACCATAAAGCCCACCACGCGCGTACCGCCCGGGGTAAAGACGGGAAAGTGAATCTTGCCGAGCTTTTTAGGGCTGCGCGGCGTGCCGTCCTTTTTGGTGCGCTTGTCTTCGGCAGGCTTACGATAAACCTTGACGCCGACAAAATCCCCTGCGCGCATTATGCCTCGGTCGAGGACTCCGTGGCCTCGGTGCCGGCCTCGGTGACGTTCTCGACCACGACGTCGGCAGCGGGCGTCACGTTGCCGCCCGAGATGGCGTCGTTGAGCTGCTCGCGAAGCTGGTCCATGCGCTCGCGGGCCAGGTCGACCTTGGCGCGCAGGTCATCGGTCTTGGCGTCGACCATCGGGCCAAAGTCGTTGACCGCGGCACGAGCCTCCTCGGCACTGTGCTCGTAGGTGTCACGCATGTTGTCCCAGGCGTCGTTGGCGATATCGGCGGCCATGGCGCGGGTCTCGGCACCCGAGCGCGGGGCCAGAGCAACGCCGATGATAGCGCCGGCGGCAGCACCAAAGAGCGCACCGGAGACAAAGCTGAAAGTCTTTCCCATGATCATTCCTCTCCTGCGGGCACCTCGATGCCCACCGTTTGAATGCTGTCCATTATACCCGCAGCGCAACACTTGCCGTCGTGCTCATCTGCGTACGGTAAAAGCGCAGGTACATGATGGTGATAAGCGAGTGAGCCTACTCCTGCGGCATAGCCGGCATGGCGACCGTGGCGGCCGGGTTCTCGCCGGCGCCATCGACGAGCGGCAGGTTGCCCTCATGCGCCGAGCCGGACGGGGCCGTTGCCGCACCGCCAAAGACGGCCGCGGGGGCCTCGTGGTTCTCGGCGACCGCACCCTCGGTATCGATTGGCATCTGCGGCTCGTCGTCAAAGCTCGGGACGCCTTGGGGCTCCGCAGACTCGGGCTCAGCAGGCGCCTCGGCAACGGGCTCAGTGTCGGCGTCGGCAGGAGCATCGCCCTCGGGCACATCCTCGGCCACGTCCTCGCCGTTCGCAGCGGCAACGGCCTCGTGCGGGTCCTTGCCCTCGGCCTCGGCACGCATGCCCAGCACCAGGTTGCGCAGGCCCGCGACCGTGCCTTCCACGTCGGGGGCCGGCTGGTCGGCGTGCAGGTACGCCCAGTCCATCATAAAGGTCGCCGAAGACAGCGCACCGATGGCCAGCGCGTCGTCGGGACACGAAAGCTCGACCTCAAAGACACGCTCGTCGTGCTCGCTCACGCGCGTGCGGCCGCACGAAATGCTGCCAGCGAGACCGGTCTCGTTCATGAGCTCGACCGTCACGTGCTCCAGCAGGTGGCAAAGCTCGGTCTGGCCCATGCAATCCTGGAACTCGCGACCCGAATCGCCCAGGCACAGATGCTTGGCAATCGCGGGCACCAGGTAGTACACGCGCGCCGTGGCCTCGATATCCTCCGAGGTCATGAGCGGCATGCCGGGGTTCACCAGCACATGCGCGCAAATCTTGTCCTCGCTGACGGTGACCTTAAGGATGTTGAACAGGCCTGCCATAACTCTCCCCTACTCTTCCTTGCCCTACTCGTCGCCATCGTGCGGGTCCGCAGAGCCCGCACCCGACGCCGCCGGCTTCTCGGCCGAGGACTCGGAATCCTTCTTATCGGTTTCGGCCGGAGCGATCACGCGAATGAGCGAGATGCGCTGGCCACGCATCGACTGTACCTTGAACTTGTACCCTGCGACCTCAAACACCTCTCCGATGTCGGGCACCGAGTCGCAAAGCTCCAAAATCCAGCCGGCGATGGTCTCATAATCATCGCTTTCCTCGAGCGGCCAACCAAGCTCAATCGCGTCATCGCACGAAAAACGCCCATCGACGAGCCACTCGCGGCGCGAAAGGCGCGTGAGGTACTTGTTGTCGGGGTCGAACTCGTCCTCGATCTCGCCGACGATCTCCTCGACGATGTCCTCGATGGTGATGATGCCGGCCGTGCCGCCGTACTCGTCCACGACAACCACGATCTGGTCGTGCGAGGTCTGCATCTCGGACAGCAGCGGCAGGATATCCTTGGTGTCGGGCACAAAGGTGGCGTCGCGCAGGTAATCGGCGATGGGCTGGTCGCCCTTGCCGTCGAGCGCGGGCTGAATCAGGTCCTTGATGTGCGCGATGCCCGCGACGTTGTCGGGGTCCTCGTGATAGACGGGGATGCGGCTGAAACCGGTCTGGCGCATGGTGGACAACACGTCGGCGACTGTCTCGTCGTCCTCGCACATAGTGGTGTCCACGCGCGGCACCATGACCTCGCGGGCAACAGTGTCGCCCAGGTCGAAGATCTCGTGGATCATGCGCTTTTCCTCGTCGAGCAGGTCGTCCTGCTCCGAGACCATGTACTTGATTTCTTCCTCCGAGACGTTCTGGCGGTCGTCGGCGCTCTTGATGCGCAGGATGCGGGCCAGGCCGTCGGAGCAGGCACCGGTCAGCCACACGAGCGGGCGGGCGATCTTTTGGAACACCGAAAGCGGCCCCACGACTTGCTTGGACACGCCCTCGGCATTGGCCAGACCAATGCGCTTGGGCACGAGCTCGCCGATCACGATGGACACGAAGGCGACGGCGACGGTGATGATGACCGGCGCCAGGCCGCGCGCGATGGCAGAGAGCGGCGCGATGCCAAAGCTCATGAGCCACGTGGCAAGCGGGTCGGACAGGCTCGTCGATGCGACGGCAGACGAGGCGAAGCCCACGAGCGTGATAGCGACCTGGATGGTGGCCAACAGCTGATCGGAGTCGGCGGCGAGCTGGACGGCGCGCTCGGCGCGCTTATCGCCCTCCTCGGCATCGTGCTCCAACACGGCGCGCTTAGCCGTGGTGAGAGCCATCTCGGACATGGAGAAGTAGCCGTTGATAAGCGTCAGGACGAGGGTAGTGATAAGGGAGATGGTTATGTCCATCGGGAGTTTCTCGAACCTCCAAGATTCGGGACGTCAGGGTAAAACGTTGATGGCGGATACGGCAATTGCGCCAGTCACCCGTGCGAGCGGGGCCGTGGGCGCGGTCGCTAGATTACGAAGAGGATCACCGCCATGAACTGGAAGATACTGCCGGCGAGCACCCACAAGTGAAACACACTGTGCAGATAGCGCACGTTTTTGGCGATATAGAACGGCACGCCCACGGTGTAGCACACGCCGCCGACGGCGAGCAGGGCAAGCGCGACGGGGTTCAACAGCGCCACGAGCTCGGGCAGCTTAAAAACGACGAGCCAACCCATCAGCAGGTAGACCAAGCCGCTTACCCAGTGCGGTTGACGCTCGCGCATAAAGCACTCGAGTGCGATGCCGATGATGGCAATGGCCCACACGGCAAAGAACAGCATAGGGCCGCCGTCGTTTGCGAGCGTGATGAGGCAAAACGGCGTATAGCTGCCGGCTATGAGCAAGTAGATGCAGCTGTGGTCGATAATGCGGAACACGCGCTTGGCGCCCGCGGGCTGAATCGCGTGATAGAGCGTGGAGGCCAGATATTCGAGAATAATGCTGACGCCATAGACAATCGCCGCGGCCATGTGGGCCGGGCCTCCGCCGCGCAGGGCAGCGAATACGATCAGGAGCACCAGGCCGGCGATACCCAGCAGGCAGCCGACACCATGGGTGACGGAGTTCATGATCTCCTCGCCCACCGTGTAGTGTGGAACGGCCGCGGTCTTGGGTCGCGGCTTAGAACTGTCGCTCGAATCGGACATGCCGGTTACATCCTCCAACGTAAAGAGTTCTCAACACTATATCAAAGCGTCTGGGTACGTGCGAAATTTGCACCATACGTGACCCTTTGTTTACCCATTCTTTGCCTGTTGACGCATCAACGGCGAACGTCCATAATGCGCTTGCATTAAATGTTGATGTATTAACATCTTATAGGAGAGTACTGCATGGCTCAAAACGCACGTTCCCATCGAAAGCTCAAGATAGCCGGCATCGCTGCGCTAGTGGCTGTCGTTGCGCTGCTCGGATTTGCCGGCAACTTTTTGTTTGACTTTGCCCTGAACCCCCAAGCGCCGTACACCATGAAGATGATGCAGGATAGCAAGAACGACAAAGAAGGTGAGCAGCCGGATGCCGAGGACACCGAGGCGCGGGCGTGGTTTAAAGAGAATCGCGAGAGCAGCAGCCTCACCGCAGATGACGGAACCGAGCTTGCCGCTTGGTATTTTGCTGCTTCGGAGAGCACGCACGACTACGCCGTCTGCCTGCATGGATATACCAACGAGCCCATCGGTATGGCCCGATACGTCAAGCGATTCCACGACCGCGGCATGAACGTACTCGCACCCGCCGCCCGCGCCCACGAGCGCTCCGGCGGCGACTATATCGGCATGGGCTGGCCCGAGCGGCTAGATGTCGTTGCATGGATTGGGCGGATCGTTCAGGCTGACCCCGAGGCACGCATCTTGGTCTTTGGCGAGTCGATGGGTGCGGCAACCGCCATGAACGTCGCGGGGGAATCTCTGCCCGCAAACGTAAAATGCATTATCGAGGACTGCGGTTATACGAGTGTTTGGGACGAGTTTTCTCTGCAGCTCAAGGACGTGTTCGGCCTGCCCAGTTTTCCCTTGCTCGATGTAGCAAATTTGGTGTGCAACGTGCGCGCGGGCTACGACTTTCATAAGGCGAGCAGTGTGGAGCAACTCAAACACGCGACGGTTCCCATGCTGTTTATCCACGGCGACCAGGACACCTTTGTGCCGTACAGTATGCTCGACCAAAACTACGACGCGTGCGCCAGCAAGGTCAAGCAAAAGCTCACCATCCACGGCGCCACCCACGCCAAGAGTGCGCAAGTTGACCCCGAGCTCTACTGGAACACAGTCAACAACTTCCTCGACGAGTACTTTTAGGCAAAAAGCAACGTCTGGGGCTTTATCTGACCCCCCCTGTTTTCGGAAGTGCGGGGAAAATCGCGGGAAGCTCAACCAGACCACAGTTTTACCAACAATTTATCAGGGGTTTTGTTGCCAAAAAACGGTTTGTGGTCGGCGGTATTCGATTTTTCACCGCACTTCCGAAATGCCGCCCGTGGGCGCTGTGCTCACGAGCGGCATTTGCTAACGTTGCGCTACAAATGCGCTTGTTTTGTCCAATATCTAGGCGCTATTTAACCTCGATGAGCTCGTACTTGCTCGTGCCCAGGCCGATCTTCTCGGCATGCGCGATGCACGCGCGCCAGTCGGTGTCGGGATGCGTGATGCAGAAGGGGTCGTGCGCCTGCTCGCCCTCCAGATGCTCGTGGTTGTGCTCCATCTTGGCCGCGCTATCGGTGAGCTCGGTGTTGGGCAGTGGCTCGGACGCCATGACGGCGTCGGCGCAGGCCTGATCGATGGCGACCGGGTCGAAGCTCGCGAACATGCCGATGTCGTTGACGATAGGCGTATCGTTTTCGGGATGACAATCGCAGTTGGGGCTGATGTCCATAGCAAGCGAGATATGGAAGCTCGGGCGGCCGTCGACGACAGCCTTCGTGTACTCGGCGATCTTGTAGTTGAGCACATCGGCCGCGGCGTCATAGCCGGGCTTGATGCAGTCCTGGTTGCACGCCGCAATGCAGCGCCCACACCCCACGCAGCGATCGTGGTCGATGGCGGCCACGTGCACCGTGCGAGTAGCGCCGCTGGCAAGCTCGCGCTCGCGGGTATCGTCGAACGAGATAGCGTTGTGCGCGCAGATCTTTTCGCAGGCACGGCAGCCAATGCAGTGCTCGGTCGCGACGTTCGGTTTGCCGGCGGCATGCTGCTCCATCTTGCCGGCACGGCTGCCGCCTCCCATGCCCAGGTTCTTCATGGCACCGCCAAAGCCGGCCTGCTCATGACCCTTAAAGTGGGTGAGGCTGATCACGATGTCGGCGTCCATGAGTGCCTGGCCGATCTTGGCCTCGCGCACGTACTCGCCACCCTCGACCGGGACGAGCGCCTCGTCGGTACCCTTGAGGCCGTCGGCGATGATGATCTGGCAGCCCGTGGCATACGGGGTAAAGCCGTTCTGATAGGCGGTATCGATGTGCTCGAGCGCGTTTTTGCGGCTACCGACGTAGAGCGTGTTGCAGTCGGTGAGGAAGGGCTTGCCGCCCAGTTCCTTCACGACATCCGCGACGGCGCGGGCGTAGTTGGGGCGCAAAAAGCTCAGGTTGCCCAGCTCGCCAAAGTGAATCTTGATGGCGACGAACTTGTTCTCAAAGTCGATCTGCTCAATTCCGGCGTGACGGATGAGGCGCTTGAGCTTGTCGAGCTGGCTCTCGCGAGCATGCGTGCGCAGGTTGGTGAAGTACACCTTAGCGGGTGCTGCGGGTGCAGTTGCGGTCATAAATCTATCCCCTCGGTCTATATGGCGTTACAGACATAGAGGATGGTACCAGTTAAAGCAGAGGTAAAGTCAAGTACGGCACCTAGTCATTGGGGGCCACTCATTGGGGACAGACTTAAATGAGTGCCGCCAGGGACAGTCCTTGCCAGTCCGGCCGGCGAGCCGGCGAATCGGCAAAGACTGTCCCCAACGACTAGTCGTTTAAGAACGTCCCCAACGACTAATAAGGGGCTACTCCTGCACCTTGAGAGCTTCGGCCAGGCCCACACGTTTGATGGAACGCATGTGCAGCAACGCCACGACCAGGTAGGTCACAAAGCCAATGCCCACGCACGCCGCCATGGACCAAGCGGGCACGTAGATCTCGATATTGCCGTTGTAGGCGAGCAGCATCGAGCGGAAGATGACCGTGAGCGAGCCAATAATGACCGGCAGGCTCAGCACGAGCGACGCCGCCACGCACAGCGTGATCGAGCGGATGTACAGATGCGAGATCTCGCTATCGCGATAGCCAAAGACTTTCATGTAGCTGATCGAACGGGCGCTGTGGTCGATCACAGCCTTGGTCAGCAGGTACATAAACAGTAGGAAGATGAACACCGCAAGCCCAACCATCATGCCGATCATTTTGCTCATCATGCCGATGAACTGGTCGCCCACGGCGCGCATGTCGTCGGGCGTGGTGTCGCCGGCAAAGTAACGCGCATCGAGGTCGAGCTTCTCGTCACTCACATAGCCGTTAAAGTAGGTGGCGTCGTTGCCGAACAGCTCGTTAAAGTCGTCGATACTCATATAGATATTCATGTCCGACTTGGAGCCCCAGGCACAGTCCTTGCCCGCGTACTCAAAGGAATAATGCTCGTCCTCGTACTTGTCGCTGAGCGTGACCTTCTGGCCCTCGCTCCAGCCAAACTTATCGAGCAGACCGCCGCCAAAGACGACGCGTCCGTCGCCGACGTTGAGGTCTTTCCAGTAGCGCGAATCGGGCGAGATACCGTAGACGGAAATCGTCTCCTGCCCATTACCATCGCCGCGGTCGTATTGCAACTGGTAAACGGCATATTTCTCGGCCTGCGCGATTGCGCCCGCGCCGTTGTCGGTCGTATTGACCGGGTGGATATCATCGTTGTCAGTGTCGATCTTAGAGGCCTTGTCGATCAGGTCGATAGCCTCGTCGCGGTCGCAGCCGAGGGCATCGGCAAGGTCATCGAGGCGCGCATAAAGCGCATCCTTCTTGTCCTGGACCTTGGCGAGCGCGTCCTGCGCCGCGGCCAGGCTCTCGGCAGACGGAGCGCTGGTCGCGGCATCGGCTGCTGCCTGCGCTGCATCGGCCGCGTCGTCAAGCTCGTCATCGGCATCCTGAGCGGCAGAAAGCAGTGCGCCGTCAACCGACTGCAAACGCTCGAGTGCCGACCACTGCTCGCGCTCCTCGGCGGTGCCCTCGAGTTCCAGCGGGGCCTTGAGCGTGTACTGGTGCTCGGCGACCAGGCTTGTCTCGAGGTTGTCCGCATAGTGCGTCATCGTGGGCAGAATCGCCAGGCCAAAGAGCAGTAGCAGCGAGGCAAACGCAATGCCCACGAAAAGCGTGGCGAAGTTGCCCAGATTACGCAGGAAGATGCGCAGGCGGAAGCGCGAGACAAAGCCCATGCGCTCCGGCAGCTGCAGGCCGCGCTTGGTGCCCGACTTGCCGCCCGCCTCGTGACGGAGGAACTGCAACGGCGTCTTGCCCATCTTGCGAAGCAGGCCCACCAGCGTGATGAGGATGAGCGCGGCGGCGGGAACCACGGCGCACTTCACAAAGATCTCCCAGCTCCAGTACACCTGGAAGGGCGGCAGGCTGTACGAACCGTAATAGAGACTGCGCATGGGCTCGGTAAAGAACACAACGCCGAGCGCAGTGCCCAAAAGCGCCGCGACCACGCCCACGATAGCGGGAAGCGCAAGGTAGTGCAGCACGATCTCGCGTCGACGATAGCCGCTGGCGAGCAGCGTGCCGATGATGGCGCTCTCCTCCTCGATGGTGGCGTCGGTAAGGACCACAAAGACGAACGCCATGATCACGATGATGATGTCGAGCAGCGTCATCCACATCATAGAGTCGCCGTCCACGTCATCGCGCGCATAGCCAATGCCCTGATTGGAATCGGCGTCGATCAGATCGTCCACGCGCGCATCGGCGTCGGTCAGTGCCTCGACCATATCTTGCTCGGCGTCGATGCGGTCCGCGGTGGGGAGGTCGCGATCGGTAAAGGTGAAGGAGTAGGTGTAGGCGGGTGCGCCGCCGGCATCTTCGAGCGCGGCAAAGCCGCCATCGGTGACCTCGGCCACGCCGTACGTGATGGTGTTCACCGTAAAGTCCGAATTGTTGAGGAACAGCGCCTGGCTATCGGGCTGGGTCATGATGCCGCAGATGATGTAGGCGCGACCCTCAAGCTCAACCTTATCGCCCACGGCGAGGTCGTTGTTGGTGGCGAAGACACGGTCGATGGCTACCTCATCGTCCGTCTTGGGCTCCTTGCCCTCACAGTAGGACGCGATATCGACCTTGGTGCGGTGCGCATAGGTGCGCAGCGTGCGCTTGGTGCCGTCGTCGCCGGCGGTCTTTTTGATGATGGCGTCGATGGAGAAATTCTTGTAGAGCGTGACGCCGCCGACGTCGTCGGCCGCGTCCTCGGCGGCCTTGAGCTCGTCTTTGGTGGCCTCGAAGGAGGTGGTCACGCGGCCGTCCTCAATCGTGTACGCATCGCGCATGTCGTCGATAAGGCAACCGATGGAATGCGCCGCGAGCAAAAAGCCCGAGGTGAGAGCGATGCTTCCGCACATAAGCAAAAAGATGCCCAGGTACTTGCCGATATTGCGGCGCAGCTCGCGCGGGAGACGTTTTGCGAGAGGTGTCATGGCGCCGCCTACCAATCGAGCTCGGCGGCCGCAACGGGCGACTCGTTGAGCTCATCCTCGACGATGCGTCCGTCGCGCAGGCGCAGCACGCGGTTGGCCATGCGGGCGATGGCGGCGTTGTGCGTGACGATGATGATGGTGCAGCCGTAGGTGCGGTTGACATCCTCCATGAGCTGCAAGATTTCCTTGGACGTCTTATAGTCGAGCGCACCGGTGGGCTCGTCGCACAGCAGCAGGCCCGGGTTTTTGACGAGCGCACGGCCGATGGCGCAGCGCTGCTGCTGGCCGCCCGAAACCTGGCGCGGGAACTTGTTGCGGTGCTCGTAGAGACCCAGCGAACGCAGCAGGTCATCGATGTTGAGCGGCTTTTTGGACAGGTGTGCCGTGACCTCGATGTTTTCCTTGATGGTGAGATCGGGCACCAGGTTGTAGAACTGGAAGACAAAGCCCAGCTCACGGCGGCGATACTCGCCCAGGTCGGTAGGTTTGAGCACCGTGAGGTCGCAGCCGTCCACCATGATAGAGCCGCCGTCGGCATCCTCCAGGCCACCGATCAGGTTAAGAAACGTCGACTTGCCCGAACCCGAAGGTCCCAGCATGACGCAGATCTCTCCGCGGTTGATGGACGTATCGATGCCGTCGAGCACCGTCAGGCGCGCATCACCGTCGCCGTAGTGCTTTTTGAGATCCTTAACCTGGACGTAGGCTTCCTGCGTTGCCATGGTATCCCCCATTGTTAGCCTCATACTACTTTATGAGCGTAATAGTAAACCTTGGCGAACTATTTTGGGGCGAGGTCTGGACTTTATTTCAGACTAGGCGCGGGATTTGGCGCGTGCGAGGGCGAGGCCCGCGGCGGCGATGGCCACGGCGAAGAGTGCCGTGACGCCCAGGTCGCAGGCGATGTCGCCCAGCACGGCGGACGTCAAATCCGAGGCGAGCGCCTTGCCGATCGCGTCGTTCACCCAATATGTCGGCACAAAGTGCGCCACCGTCTGCACGGCCGGGCCCATCAGCGACAGCGGCATCCAGGCGCCGCCCAAAAACGTCATGAGCATGCCGAGCAGGTTGCCCACACCGTTGAGCAGCTCCTCGCGCGCACCCAGGCTCGACAGCGCAAAGCCAACGGCCAGCGGCGTGCACGCCAGGGCAAACGTCGCTGCCAGCGCCAAGCACACACGGCCCGCGCCGACCTCGGCGACCGCACCGGCAAAGCCCACGACGCCCATCATGCTCGACACAAACCAGATGCAGACGGTGATCACGGCGGCGGCTGCAAACACGGCAAGCGAGCGCCGGCGCTCGGAGATTGGGCCGGCATCCATACGACGCACGCGCTCAGGCTCGTTCATGCCCGAGAACACCAACCCCACCGACACGATGACCGACGAGATAATCGCGTACGCGCCGAAGTTGAAATACGACTCGAGCGTGGCGGCGGCAGTCGAGTCGACCTTGACCTGCTCGATCTCGACCTCGGCACGCTCGGTGGCCGCATGCTCGGCGGCCTTGGCAACGTCGCCGTTAGAGGCGGCGGGCTCAAGTGCGGCCGCAGCGCCCGCGAGCGAGATCCAGCGCGAGGCCTCGGCAGACGAGAGCGCCGCCGCCATGGTGCCGGCACCGTAGGTCACATCGAGCTTGGGCAGGGACTCCCCCGCGCGGGCGGCTGCAACGAGGTCGCCCTCAAACCCCTCCGGGATAAAGAACACGCAGTCAGCGCTGCCCTTGGCGCTATTGCTCTTAGAAAGCGCGTCCGCAAGATTGTACGTATCGTCGCTGACGCCCGTGACCAGCTCAAAGCGCGAACCCAGATGCTTGGTAAGCGCACGCGAAAGGTCGCTGTCATCGCGGTCGACCACGATCACGTTGGCATCGTAGGGCTTATACTCGGTGAGCTGCGACGAGTTCCAGCTCACCGATGCCGCGATAAACACACCCAGCAGAGAAATGAACACCGTGTAGATGAGCAGATAGAGCGGGTGCGCAAGCGCCATGCGAAGCGCAGTCTTAAAGGTGCTCATAACGGCTCCTTCCAAAGATCAGCGTGGCGGCGGCAACGAACAGCAGCGCCATAAGGACCAGCGCGCCGGCGCGAACGGCAAAGGGGCCCAGGTCCTCAAAGAAATACAGGCGGTTGAACATGTCGCAGATGAGCTTGACGGGGTTGAACCAACACTCGGCCGGGCAGGCGCGGGCAACATCGTCGGCAAGCGCCATCGCCGGCTCGCCGTAGAGGCCGGCGAACAGGGCGCACGTGGTGGCAAAGCCCGTGAGGATGCCCGACTTGGACGCCTTGCCGCCCTTAACGGGAAGCGTGCCCACAAAGAGCCCCAAGCCCGTGGCGGCAAGCGCGGAAGCGGCGGCGCCCACCAAACACAGTCCCTCGCGCCCGCCAAAGTCGATGCCCACGACCAGGCGCACGTAGCCGATCGCAATCGCCATCGAGGCAAAGGAGACCAGCCACGAGCCCACAAAGATGCCAGCCAGCGACGCCGTCTTGGAAAGACCGCCCACGCAGCGACGTGCGCCGAGGCCCGACAGATTGGGCTGCAGATCGACGACGCTCAAGGCGGCAAACTCGGCAGACATCATCGCCACCAGGCCAAAGAGCGCGTAATAGTAGATGACTGTGCCATCGGGCGTGGTGCGCGTAAGGCTCACGCGGCGGGTGCCGCCCTCGAGCGACAGGGCGCGCGCAACCGCCTCCGGGTCGGCGAGCGCCACCGGGTTGTCCTGGGCAATCTGGCGCATGAGCTCGGCATTTTGTGTATACGAGCTTGCCACCGTCTCAAGGATGCTGCGGTCAGTGAGCACCGACGACGCACGCGAGTTGTCATAGCTCGAAAGCAACGTGAGTTTGGGCGTGCCCGCGGCATCCACCGTGTAAATGCCCGCGACCTCGCCGGCCTTGAGTGCTTTGTGCGCGGCAGCCAAGTCTTCGTACTCGCTCACATCGAGCAGCTGGTCGTCGCCTGCCTTGGCAAGCGACGTCGCCACGTCCTTAAAGGTTGAGGCGTCCCAGGCCTCGTCCGCCACGACGGCAACCGGCACCGGGTCGACCGTACCGTCGGAGCTCAGGTTCGCAAACATAAACATGAACATCGTGGAGAGCGCGACGGGAAAGATCGCGCCCCAAACCCACGTGCTCGGCCGGCGCAGCAGCGTCTTGACCGTAATGATAATGGTGTTGAACATGGCCGCCCCCTAGTCGCGCAGCTCGCGGCCGGTGATCTCGAGGAACACGTCGTTGAGGGTCGGCGGCTCGCTCCACACGCGGCCGAGCGCCACGTCGGCAGCGCGCAGCGTGTCGAGGATGTCCACCAGGTTGTGCGGGCTCGCCTCGCAGGTGCAGACAAGCTCGCCGCCGGACAGCTCGACGCTGAGCACGTGCTCGAGGGCGCGCAGCCGCTCGACCGTGGCTGGCTCGACGGCGCCTACCTCGACGGTCACGCGCTCGCCCATCTGAATCATGCGCTTGAGCTCGTCGTTGGTGCCCTGCGCCAGCACGCGACCGCCGTCCATGATCATGATGCGGCTGCAGATCTGCTCGACTTCCTCCATGTAATGGCTGGTATACACCACCGTGGCGCCCTCGTCGCGCAGGCGGCAGATGCCCTCCAGGATGGCGTTGCGGCTCTGCGGGTCGACCGCCACCGTGGGCTCGTCAAAAAAGATGAGCTCGGGCTTGTGCGCGATACCGCAGGCGATGTTGAGGCGACGCGCCAGGCCGCCCGAAAGCTTACCGGGGCGAAACTTGGTAAAGTCGCCCAGCCCGACAAAGTCGATGGCCTCGTCGACCAGTGCGCGGCGACGCTTTCGATCGTTGACGTAAAGGCTGCAGAAATAGTCGATGTTCTCGCGCACCGTGAGCTCGTCAAACACCGCCACCTGCTGCGGCACCACGCCGATGCGGCGCTTGAGGTCATAGCGGGCGGGCGTCATGGGTTCGCCGAACAGCTCGATGGTGCCTTTGTCGTAGGCAAGCAGCTGCAGAATACAGTTGATGGACGTGGTCTTGCCCGAGCCGTTGGGGCCCAGCAGGCCAAAGATCTCGTCGGAGGCGATGCTCAGGTTAAAGTGGTCGAGCGCGATAAGGTCGTCATAGCGCTTGACGAGGTTTTCGACGTGGACGATGTCTGTCATGAGGCGGCCCTTCCGTTGATTGCGGCCCGGTACGATTGCATCATCGCAGGAGCCGCCGGCGCGCACCAGTGAGCTTTGTCACGAGTGCGGGGCTTGGTCGCGTGGCCCGCCGGCGCCCCCGATTTGCCGTGCGGGAGGAATGTCACGGTTGCGCAGGCGGCCCCTCCACCACGCGCAGCTTCGCGTACAATACCCGTATGAACAGGCTTTTCGACAAATCGATTGTGCTGGCGTGCTGCATTGCGGCCGCGATGGGTCTTACTGTGGACGCTCGCCTGGTCGCAGCGTTTTGCCTTGGCGTTATTACCACCTCGATGGCCGAGCTCGCGCAGAAGGATCGCACGTGCCGCACAAGCGAGGCCGCGAGCTACGCTTACATCATCGCGGCCGTCTTCGTGCCGCCGTTTGTGCCGTTTGCGCCTCTCGCCCTCTATGACATCGCGCGACGCGTGCGCCGCGAGCATGCCTGGGTCGTGCTGGGCATTGGCATCGCCTTTGTCTTTGCGCTCGTCGCGGACCTTCGTGCCGACGCGCTCACCGCCCGAACGCTCCTGCTGACCGCCATCCTTTCGGTTGCCGCCACCTTGCTGTCGCTACGTACCGCCCAGTTGGAGCGCGAGCAGCAGCGCATGCGCCGTACCCGCGACGAGCTGCAGGAACGAGCCCTCGCGCTCGAGGCGCGCAACCGCGATCTTGCCGACCGCCAGGACTACGAAGTCGAACTCGCGACACTCGCCGAACGCGCCCGCATCGCGCGCGAAATCCACGATAACGTGGGCCACCAGCTCACGCGCGCCTCACTGCAGGCCGAAGCCTTGCGCGTGGTCCATGCCGACGAGCCCGGCGTCGCCGCCGATTTCGCCGACGTCAAACGCACGGTTGACGAGGCGCTCCAGCTTGTGCGCACCAGCGTCCACGCGCTCAACGACAACGCCGTCGACCTTTCCGTGCAGCTCGAACGCATTGTTGAAGGCGCGCGCTCGGACGGTGGCCCGCAGATTGAGCTTGAAGTTATGACCGAACATGCGCCCGCAAACGTCGCGAACTGCTTTACGGCGGTCCTGCGCGAGGCGCTCTCCAACACCATGCGCCACGCTTGCGCCCATACTGTCACCGTACGGTGCATGGAGCATCCGTCGTTTTACCAGCTCATCGTTACCGACGATGGCGTGGGCGGGGTCCAAGCAATCGACCGTGGCGCCGCGGAGGGCATGGGGCTCGCCTCCATGCGCGAGCGCATCGAGGCGCTTGGCGGCACCTTCACCGCCGGTCCGCGCGCCGGCGTCGGCGGCTGGCGCGTGTTTGCCACCGTTCCCAAACAGCAAGGAGATGGGGACCGATGAGGCTCATCGTTGTCGACGACGACCGCTTGGTGGTCGATTCGCTCAAGATTATCCTGGGCGCCCAGCCGCAGATCGAGGTGGTGGGCACCGGCGCCAACGGCAACGATGCGTTGGCGCTCTACGCCGAGCACGCACCCGATATCGCACTGCTCGACATTCAGATGCCGGAGCGCGACGGCCTTTCGGCGGCACGCGAGATCCTCGAGCGCGACCCTGCGGCGCGCGTGGTGTTTCTGACGACATTCTCGGATGACGAGTACATTGTGTCGGCGCTCAAACTGGGTGCCCGCGGCTATCTGATCAAAACCGATGTCGCCGCCATTCCGCCAGCGTTGGCGCAGGTCATGGACGGCAAACGCGTGCTCGAGGGTAAGGCGATCGAGGATATCAACTTTGATGGGGCGGACGTCGAGGCCGGCGCGACCCGCCGGCCCGCCGCCTTTGCCAGCCTGACCGACCGCGAGTTCGAAGTCGCCGAGCTCATCGCCCGCGGCCTCGACAACAAGGAGATCGCTGCCACCGCCTATATGGGCGAAGGCACCGTGCGCAACCACATCAGCTCGATCCTTGCCAAAATGGGTCTGCGCAACCGCACGCAGATCGCCATCGCCTACCTGCGGGGGTAATTGCCCGAAGACCGACCGCCCCGGCAAAGAAAAATAGCTGCTACCGATTTAATGCCATTTCAAAACTATGTCGGATTACGGGGCAAAAGTCGGAGCCCTCATCCATAGCCTCATTTTCTGCAAAATGACAGCCCATCTACCTGCGGTTTTATTTTCACGGATATCGGCATGGTTGAGGGCTCGTGACTCAGCCCCGTAAACCGGCATTGTTTTGTTCGGGCGGCCCTGCACGAGCGCCTCCGCAAGTCTCGCGGGACCAAAATGATCCGTTTTCCTCCGCCCGCGGAGATCGGCCGACGGCGCCCGCCACGAAATCGGCCCATCTACTACGTTTAACTCGATACCCCCGGCCATAACCGCTTTTCATGAAAAATCGCAGGCGTTCTACCTGCAGTTTTGTTTTTGCGTTTTCGCCATGGTTGAGGGTAGCGGCTTAAACGTAGTAGATGGGCCCATTTCGTGGCAGACGGGTCACGCGGCAGCCCTCGCAAGGCCAAAATGGTCCGTTTCCCTCTGTCCACGGGAGTTCAGGGGCTGGTACTGATATGGTGTCATTTCAAAACTATGCCGGATTACGGGGCTAAAGTCGGGGACCTCATCCATACCTTCATTTTTTGAAAAACGGCAGGCTATCTACCTGCACTGATAATTGTCCTTGGGGGAAGCGGGCACTGCGGGGGCGCGTCAACAGCGCGCGATTTCCGCGTCGCAGCGCTACCCTGATGCTGAACGCCGGGACGATGACCCACTGACCTGCTG
>NZ_JBBNNA010000022.1:0-34877 GCF_040098065.1 Collinsella sp. CLA-JM-H32B
CCGATTTTCGGAAAACCGGGGGATGGTCGACCCATACGGTTCAAACGTAGTAGATAGGCCCCTTTCGTGGCGCAACCCCAAAACAGTCTTTTGGGACGGGTGGTATCCTTGGTAGCTCTGTGCTGCAAACGCACCTTTACCGCAAGGAGTTTCATGGATCTTATCGCCCAGCTCGCCCGCGAGCTCAACCTTAAGGCCGCCAACGTCGAGGCAGCCGTCAAGCTCATCGACGAGGGCAACACCATCCCCTTTATCTCGCGCTACCGCAAGGAAGCCACGGGCGGCATGGACGACGTCGCCCTGCGCGCACTCGACGAGCGCCTGTCCTACCTGCGCAATCTCGAGCAGCGTAAAGAGGACGTCGTTCTGCTCATCGACGCCCGGGGCAAACTCACGCCCGAACTCGAGCAGCAGATTCGCGAGGCCACGCAGCTCCAGCGTGTCGAGGACCTCTACAAGCCCTACCGCAAAAAGCGCATGACCCGCGCGCAAAAGGCCCGCGAGGCCGGCCTGGAGCCGCTCGCCAACATGATCATCATGCAGGCCTCGGCCAAGGGCAGCGCACTCGACGCCGCCGCGGCATACGTCAACGAGGAGGCCGGCTTCGACACGCCCGAGAAGGCGCTCGCCGGCGCCGCCGACATCGTGGCCGAGACGGTAGCCGAGGACCCCGAGAACGTCGCCGACCTGCGCGCCTTTACGCAAAACACCGCCGACATCGTCGTCGAGGCCACCGACCCCGCGGAGAAGACTCCCTACGAGCCGTATTACAGCTATGATGAGCCGCTGCGCCGTATACCCAACCACCGTGTGCTGGCTATCGACCGCGGTGAGCGCGAGGGCAAGCTCCGCGTGCGCGTGAACGTCGACGGCGCTGCCGCCACGGCACGCCTCGGCAGCCGTTGGCCCCGACGCCAGGGCGTCTTCGCGCCCGTCTTTGACGCCGCCATCGCCGACGGCTACAAGCGCCTCATGGCCCCCTCGCTGGAGCGCGAGGCCCGCGCCAAACTCACCGTCCGCGCCCAGACCGAGGCCATCAATGTCTTTGCCAAGAATCTCGAGGGGCTGCTCTCGGCACGCCCCGTGCGCGGCGCCCGCGTGCTCGCGCTCGATCCGGGCTACCGCACCGGCTGCAAGGTCGCCGTCATGGACGAGACCGGCAAGCTGCTCGACCACGGCGTGGTCTACCCCACCAAGCCGCGCCACGACGTCGCCGGCACCAAGCGCGAGCTCGCCCGCCTCGTCAAGAAGGACAGCGTCAACACCATCGTCATCGGCAACGGCACCGCCAGCCGCGAGACCGAGGAAGTCGTTTCGGAGTTCATTGCCGAGCAGGCGCCCAGCCTTCGCTACACCATCGTCAACGAGGCCGGCGCATCGGTGTACTCCGCCTCCGAGCTCGCCAGCCAGGAATATCCCGACCTGGACGTCACCGTGCGTGGCGCCATGAGCCTGGGCCGCCGCCTGCAAGACCCGCTGGCAGAGCTCGTCAAGATTCCGCCCCAGTCCATCGGCGTTGGCCAGTACCAGCACGACCTTGACCAGGCCGAGCTTTCGCGCACCCTGGGCCATGTGGTGGAGGACGTCGTCAACCGCGTGGGCGTCGACGTGAGCACCGCGAGCGCAAGCCTGCTGGGATATGTATCGGGCATCACGCCGAGCGTGGCCAAAAACATCGTGGCCTACCGCGAGGAAAACGGCGCCTTTACCGATCGCCGCCAGCTTAAGAAGGTCCCCAAACTAGGACCCAAGGCATACCTCAACGCCGCGGGCTTCCTGCGCATCAGCGGCGGCAAGAACCCGCTCGACGCGACGAGCGTCCACCCCGAGAGCTACGAGGTGGCCACGTCCGTCCTGGAACGCGCCGGCGTTAAAGCCAGCGAGCTCAGCCGCGGCGGCGTGCCCGACATCGAGCGCCGTCTGGGCAGTATCTCGGCGCTGGCAAGTGACCTGAACTGCGGCACCCTCACGCTCATCGACATCGTCAACGAGCTCAAGAAGCCCGGCCGCGACCCGCGCGACGACGCGCCCGAGGTGGTCTTTAGCCGCTCGGCGCTTTCCATCGACGACCTGGAACCCGGCATGGAGCTCAAGGGGACGGTGCGCAACGTCGTCGACTTTGGCGCGTTCGTCGACGTGGGCGTGCACCAGGACGGCCTCGTGCATATCTCCAAGCTGGCCAATCGCTTTGTCAAGCACCCGAACGACGTGGTGCGCGTCGGCGACACGGTCAAGGTGTGGGTAGAAAAGGTCGATCGCGACCGCAAGAAGATCTCGCTCACCATGGTGCAGGGAAAGTAAACCGCCAAAGCAAAGGTACCCCCTGTAGCGATGTGCAAAATCGCGAGTATTCTGCAAATTCCACCGTTCCGGATGCCCCTCAGAGACGAAAAAGCAAAAAACAGCCCCCGTTTTAGCGTCGTCAGAGCCAAAACGGGGGCCGTTCCATGCTTCGGTCAACTGATAAAGACCTTTACCTTGCTGAATACTCTCAATTTTGCACGGCGCAGGCGGGGGTACCCTTGCTTACGGCAGGATATGGAAGCCAATCACCAACCTACCGGCAAGCTCGTGTCGGCAGCCCCGGTCTTTCCTTTGCCTAGCGCGACTCTCGCGAAGCGCGTGAGCGATAGGGAAAGGAAAGACCGGGGCGAACAACCCGCGACACAGCCAGTGTTCACCCTACGGCAGGATATGGAAGCCGAGCGAGGCGATATCCTTGGCAAAGCCGCGGACGGTGTCGAGCGAGACCTCGTACGGATCACGGCCGATGTTCTTGCGCTTGGCCAGGATGCTGTTGGGTACCGTGATGATCTGGCAACCGCAGGCTTCGGCCTGGTAAATGTTGATGAGCTCGCGCGTGGACGCCCACAGGACCTCGCAGTTGGGCTTGACGGCGGCCTTCTTGACCGACTCCGTCATAAACGGAATGGGATCGACGCCGGTATCGGCGATGCGGCCGGCAAAGAGTGAAATGATAGACGGTGTCTCGGCGTCAACGGCCTCGACCATCTCGTCGACCTGCTCGGGCGTAAAGATGGTGGTGACGTTGACCTTGATGCCATCGGCCGAAAGCTTGCGGACCAGCTCGGCGGTGGACTCGCCCTTGGTGGTCACGCACGGAATCTTGACGTAGACGTTCTCGGCCCAGGTGGCGATCTCGCGAGCCTCGACCTCCATGGTCTCGACGTCGTCGGCAAAGACCTCAAACGAGACGGACACATCGGTGATGTGAGCCAGGACCTCCTTGGCAAACGCGCGGTAATCCGTCACGCCGCCCTTCTTCATAAGGGACGGGTTGGTCGTGAAACCCTGAACGTTGCCGTTCTCGTACATGTCGAGCATGCCCTCGAGGTTTGCACCGTCAGCGAACACCTTGATTGCCATCTGCCTGATTCCTTCCGTTTGCATACGGCCGATAAACTGCTAAACACTTTACCTATGTTTATCAAGGCGTGAGCTGCGGGTTTTTATCTTCTCGGCGAACGGTATAAACACTTTAGCGTTTTTGAGCACACCTTCCAGCAGCAAAACGATTTTGCAGGGCGGGCCCATTTGAGCCGCCCGCCGCGGGTGAACGGTAATTGGGCGGTTCCCGCTAGATCAACCCAAAGTGGCGCATCGCCGTGACGGTGCCGTCGTGCTCGACGTCGTCGGTCACATAGTCGGCGACCGCCTTGACCTCGGGCATGGCGTTGCCCATGGCGACAGCCATCTCGACAGCGGCGAGTATGCCCAGGTCGTTGCCCGAATCGCCGAAGCCAAAGGTGTGCGCGTTACGGCTGCATCCCAGATACTCCAGTGCTTGCGCCACGCCCACGCCCTTGTCAATGCCCTTGGGGCTCAGCTCGCGGTTTGCTTGCTGGGCTCGCTTGGAAGATCGGCGGTAAACGCGTCTCCCAGTCAATCCGGCACCGCCGAGGCAAACCCCACACGCGCCCGCCAACGCAAAGGTCCGGCGGGACGCACCTAGCATCCCGCCGGACCGTCACTCGTCCAGGAGGTCGCCGCGACGAGCCCCTAGATCTTCGCAAGCTCCTCGGAGATGACGCGACAGACATCCTCAGCCTGAGGCATCACGCCGTACATCTCGAAGAAGCCGTGGTCGCAGCCGCGATAACGAATCGCAGTGACGTCAACGCCCGCATCCTGCAGCCTCTTCGCGAACAGCTCGTCCTGATAGCGCAGATAGTCATACTCGGAAGAGATGATGACCGTGCGGGGGAACGCGCTCACGTCCTCCGCGAACAGCGCGGAAATCAGCGGGTCGAGCATCTTGTCCGCATCGCCGTTGACGTACATGGGCGGAAGGTCGTTGTTGGCGAGGCGAATGCGATCAACCCTGCTCAGCGCCTCGGGCCTCTGCTCATCCACGACCTCGTACAGGTCATAGGACCACTCATCCGGAACGGGACCGCCATCAACGAGCGGATAAAGCTCGACAACCGCCTTGATCCTATCCGCGTGAGAGCCCTCGAGCACGACGGCATTCGACAGGCTGCCACCCGCAGAGTCACCAGCCACGGCAATGCGAGTCGCATCAACGCCCAGCTCGTCAGCGTGATCGACAAGCCAGTCGAGCGTCTTCACGCAGTCCTCGACGCCACCCGGGAACATCGTCTCGGGAGACAGGCGGTACTCCGGATAGATCGCGACGCAACCCGTGCGCTCCACGATGTCGCGCAGGCAGTTCTCGTACTGGCCGATGTTACCCACCATGAACCCGCCGCCATGGATGAACACGAGCGCGGCAGACCCATCCTCGTGCCCCTCCGGCGTGAAGATGTGCAGCGGAATGCCCTTGTCGCCGAAGTTCATGACGACGGTCTTCTTGGCAACGTTCGCGCCCCTCACGACGTGGGTCTCCTTGTTGGGCGCGGAGCGCCACGCGATCACGTCCACCGGTCCGGCCGGCGCCGACCCCGCCGCAGGAGCCGCAGCGAGCTTCGCGTGCGCACGAGCATAGACGCGCGGATCGAGCACGTGCTCGCGGTCGTCACCCGGCACGGGCTTCAGCATCAGCCTCAGGCCGTTAGGCTCGACAACCTCCCTCGCGCCACTCTCAAGCACCTCAAGCTCGGAAGTGGGGTACTTCCTATCCTCGGCGCTCATGGCTAGCCGATCTTCAGCTCGTCGAGCCTGGCGTCGAGCTTGGCCATCTCGTCGGCGGAAAGCTCCCACTCGAACGTCTCGCAGTTCTGAATCGCGTGGGCGTCCGTGCGCACGCCCACGAGAGCGGTGCCCACGTACTCCTTCTGGGTGCTCCAGTTCACGGCAACCTGCGCCACGGGTTTGTCGTGGGCCTCGGCGATCTCGTCCATGACCTTGAGCAGCTCCTGGACGCGCGAGAACTTGGGCTCCCGGAAGTAGTCGTAGAAGCCACCGCGGACGTCGCCTTCCTCGAACTTCGTCAGCTCGCGGAACTTGCCCGACAGGATGCCCGCGCCAAGGGAGCCATAGGTGAAGGAGTCGATGCCACGCTCGTAGCCCCACTTGATGAGGTCCTCGGAGGAGCGGTCAACCATAGAGTAGGGCGGCTGCTGGACGTCAATCTGAGCGACCTTCTCGCACTCCTCGATCATCTCGGTCGTGAAGTTGGAGACGCCGATGTTGCGAATCTTGCCCTGCTCCTTGAGGAGCTGGAGGGCGCACATCGTCTCGGAGAACGGAGTCTTAGCGTCGGGCCAGTGCACGAAGTAGAAGTCGATGTAGTCGGTGCGGAGGTTGCGCAGCGAGCTCTCGACCTCCCTCATGATGTTCTTGAACGAGGAGTCGCGGTCATAGCCGGCGGCGCTGGTGATCAGGCCAACCTTGGTCGAGAGCAGGTAGCTCTCTCTGTCGACGCCCCTGAGCGCGTTGCCGACGACCTTCTCGGACGTGCCGTTGCCATAGCACGGCGCGGTGTCGATGAGGTTGACGCCGTGATCGAGCATGGTGCGGATGGCGGACATGCTGGCGGCGTCATCGTTCTCACCAAAGGAGTCGCCGCCGATCGCCCAGGTGCCCACAGCGAGCTGGGAGACGTCGACATCGGAATTCTTGAGGTGCGTGTAGCGCATGTTCTCTCCTTCTAATGGGGCGGCACGCGTCGAATGTCCTCGATCGCGTGCCGCCGGGAATTGCCTTAAACAAGCTTCGAATGATCCGGAAGCCGCCCTACACGATGCCCACGAGGCCGAGGACGAGCGCCAGAATCATGATGCCAACCAGGATGATGTTGACGTTCACGTTCTTCTTGCGCAGGAGCCAGAGGACGACGAGCGTAAGCCCCAGGGGCACGATGCCCTTGAAGACCGAGTCGAGGTAGGTCTGAATCATGACGGGGTCAGAGTCCTGAACCGGAATGGACAGGATCGTGTTGAATTGGACGTTCGCCGCAGTCATGGCACCGATCATCACGAGGCCAACCGTGGAGGTCGCCTTGGTGATGAGCTTCATGAGACCACCCTCGTACATCTCGGAGATGAAGTTGGTGCCCATGCTGAAGCCGAGGTAGGTCATGAAGTATCGGCAGAGGATCGACGGGATGTTGTAGATCAGCAGGAACATGATCGCGCCGAGGGGCGAGCCGCTCATGGCGAGGTTGATGCCAATGCCGGCAGCGATGACACGCAGGACGCCCCAGAAGATTGCGTCACCGATGCCGGACATCGGGCCCATCAGGGAAACCTTGATGCCGTCGATGGACTCGGTGTCGAAGTCTTCGTGCTGCGAGTTCTCCCTCTCCATGGAGGCGACGAGGCCCATGGCGAACGTGCCGACGTTCTGGGTAATGTTGTACCAAGTCGTGTGACGCTTCATGGCTTCGGCACGGGCCTCGGGGTCATCGGCGTAGTAGCGGTTAAGCGCGGGCTGGACGGAGTACAGCCAGCCGTCGGCGCCAGCCTTGACGGAACCGCCGGCGCAGGAGGCGAACACGGAGAAAGAGCGCAGGAAAATGCTGTTGAGCATCTTCTTGTCTTCAGGGCTCACATTCTTGGTCAGGTTGCTCATGCGAAGAAATCCTCCTCGTCGCTGGTTACAGAGTCGTTGGAAACGGCCTGGGTGGCCAAGCCCTTCTTGGTGAGATCGAAAATCTCCTTGTCGCGGAGGGCGGAGGCAACCGCGATGATGACGCCGAGAACCGCGATGGCGATCATCGGGAGGCCGAGGTACTGGTAGAGCGTGAAGCCCAGGAAGAAGTAGATGCTGAGCTCGGTGCTCCACAGCATCTGGAGCAGGAGCGCCATACTAACGGCGGGCAGGAGGGCGCCCACGGCGTTGAGGCCGCTCATGACATTGGCCGGAATCTGGTTGACGATAGCGGCAACGGGCTCAGCGCCAAGGTAAACGCCGAGGAAGGCGATGAAGCCAAAGGCGGCGTACTTAACGAACCAGAGAACGAAGTGCTGAAGCGCGAGGCCCTTCTCGTTGCCCTCGGCGGCCATCTTGTCAAAGGTGGCGGCGAAGAACGCAAGGAACACGTTGTTCATGAAGATCGAGAGGAACGCGGTGACGACGCCAACGGGAACGGCCAGCGTGATGGCGGCGCCTTGGTCGATGCCGGCGCCAACGGTGAAGGCGACGGCGAGGGCGGTCGCGGTAACGGGCTCGGCGGAGATGGCGCCACCGATGTTAACCGCGCCCATGAAGATTGCCTCGAGAGAGGCACCGATGATGACACCGGTCTTGACGTCGCCCATCAGAAGGCCCGCAACGAGGCCGACCACGAGAGGACGCTCGATCATACACTGACCGAGAACCCAGTTGCCGCCGTAGCAAATCAGCACGGTCAACCAGGCCATTACTGCTAACCCAATCATTTGACTTCCTTTCTCTCATTTCGTTTGACCGCCTGGCCAAATCCCCTTATTTCTCCGCCGCCTCGATCAGACTCTTGAGAGGAGTCTTGGGATTGGACGGGATAAGCTGATGGAAAACCGGAATACCCTGCTCGCAAAGCTCCTTCGCGGCCTCGAGCTCATCCGGGTTGAGCATGATCGTGGAGTTAAGGGCGACCTTGCTATCCGGATCGGACTTGTCGAAGCGGCCGACATTGGCAACGTTCACGCCCTCGATCTTGCCCGGTGCGCCTTTAACGAGCTCAAGCACGTCACGCACGCAGTTGGTGAGCGCGAAGATGCGCATGGAGTCCGCACGCGGATCGTTCGCGATGCGGCAAGCATCCGGAACATCCTTGACGAGGAGCTTCTGGCCCGCCGGCGTACCCATGGAAAGCGTCATGCGAAGGGCATCGCTCTCCACGGCGTGCTTGTTGGCGACGATGATCCTGGTGGTGTTGAGCTCCTTGGTCCACACCAGGGCGACCTGCCCGTGAATCAGACGGTCATCGACTCGAACCTGAACAATCATTGTTTCCTCTCCTTACTTATTAGTGCTCTCTAATCGAAGAAGTCTCCGTCGGACCCCTCGTTGTCCGCGGCCTTGCTCGGAGGCTCGACGACCTGCATCGTCGCCCTCGCCAGCTCGACGCTCTGCTTGATCGAATCTGCCGTGACCGGCTCAGCGCCGAGGAGCGCCTCGATCACGAGGCCGAGGTTCATACCGGTAACATGGACGATCCCGCGCTTCTCCGGCTCCATGAGGACGACCTTCTGGAAGACGGAGCCACCGTAGATGTCGGTGAAGATGATGGCCTCGTCCTCAGGGCCCACCGAGTCAATAAACGCCTGGATGCGAGGGGTGAAATCGGAGTCGTCCACGTAGCAGTCAACTGCTTCCACCATGTCCGCCATACCGGTCAGGATCTCGATCGAGCTCCTGATTCCGCTTGCGAGGTGACCGTGCGACGCGACAAGAACTTTCTTCATCGAGTCTCTCCTAGAGCGAATAGTGGTTGGGGTTCAGAAGCTGGATCTTGCTTGCGACGAACGCGCGCATGTCGGGGGCGGCGTCCATCAGGAGGCCAATGCCGTTGCCGTCGTTCTTGCCGGAGCTGATGTCCTTCTCGAAGGCGCGGTACATGGAGCGGAAGTACTCCGTGGCGATGTTGAACTTGCTCATGCCGAGGTTCACGGCCTCCTGGAGCTGCTCGTCGGGGATGTCGGAGCATCCGTGCATGACGAGGGGGACGCTGACGGCCTCCCTGCAGGCCTTGATGCGCTCCATGTCGAGGTTCGGGACCTTGACGTAGGGGCCGTGGGCGTTGCCGACGGCGATGGCGAGCGAACCACAGCCGGTGCCCTCGACGAACTCCTCGGCGAGGTTCGGGTCGGTATAGTGGTCGCTGTTCACGAAGTCGTTGGCGTCGGAGCCGTTGCCGACGTGGCCGAGCTCGGCCTCGATGTCAACGTCGAAGATCTTGGCGACCTGGACGACGTCCTTCGTGAGCTGGAAGTTCTCCTCATAGGGAAGCGAGGAGCCGTCGACCATGACGGAGGGGAAACCGGCCTTGACGCCCTTGACGGCGATCTCGTAACCAGCGGAGTGATCCTGGTGGACGGCGACGGGCACGCTCGCGCGCTCGGCGTAATAGCGGGCGGCGAAGGCGATGATGTCGAGGGCACAGTGGTCCTCGAAGCCGGGCCAGTACTGGATGATGATAGGCATGTGCTCATCCTCGGCGGCCTGGATCGCATAACGGATGGTCTCCGTGTTGATGACGTTGATCGCGGGCACGCCATAGTGGTGCTCGGTCGCATGTTGAAGAAGCTCGTTGACCTTGATGAGAGACATCTTTGTCTTCCTTTCACTTGGATAACCATTGGATTGGACAGTTCTCAGCTCGTCAGCTGGTTGAACACGAAGAGAAGCGCGAAGCAGGCAGGCGCTTGCAAAACGCGGTGGAACCTATGCGGCCGACTGGCCCTCAGGCTGTGGCGCTGCGCTTCGACGCCACAGTACGTACGCCACAAAAGCAACGACCGCAGCAATCGTTGAAGCGAGGGCGAAGGCCAGAAAACCCGCGTGCGTGCCGAGCGCGTCGCACGCCCAACCGCCAAACAGGTTCGCAACCACGACGGACAGACCGCTCTGAACCATCGCGAAGGCGCTCTGACCTCGAGCGCGACAATCCTCGTAAGTGTGGTTGGCAATGTAGGTAACGCAGGAGTAGTAGACGGTCATGTAACTCACGCTCTGCAGCAGCTGGCCGCAGATCATGACCGGGACGATGCCGGTGCCCACGAGCACGAGCCTGAGCGCCGCCATGAAGCAGGAAAAGATCAGGAGGTTCATCTCGCCGAAGCGCCTGACCAGCTTGGAGGAAACGAGCAGGATGGGGATCTCGCTCGCAGCGGAGACCGCACTCAGGACGCCCACGAGGTTCTGACCCTCGCCAAGCTCGACCGCGTAGCGGCCCAAGAACGCCCCGATGAAGCCAATCGCGGCCGAACTGATGAAGGCGAAGACCAAGACGAAGGCGATCTCATTGCTGGTAAACAGCGAGAGGAGGCCCTTTCCGTGGGAGACCTTGGGATCGTCCGCGGCATTGGCGCGAATTCCCGCCTCGGGGAGGCGCCACATGTGAGCCGCGAAGACCACCAGCGCGGCAGAGACCACCGCGAACTGGATTTGAGGAGCCATGTCGAGCAGCCGGCCGACGATCAGGACGACGATGGCATAGCCGATAGTGCCACCCATGCGAATGCGAGAAAAGTCCAGGCCAGAGCGATCCGCGAGCTCGATGACGAGGGAGTCACTCAGGGGCAGGAGCCCCGAGAAAAACGCCGAGAACGCAAAGGTTACGAGAAGGACCGGGACGAACGTCGACGCCAGGTAATACAGCGGAGCGAGTACCGCCGCCGCAAGGCAGAGGATCACGATGACCGCGCGGCGGCGCCCGAGCTTGTCGGCGATCGTCGACCAGAGCGGCTAGATAGCGAGCGCACACACCGGGGTCGCCGCGAGGAGGATGCCGGTCTGGGCTGCGCTGAGGCCGAGGCTCGTGTAGTGAGCGGAGAGGAACGGCGAGTACACGCCCGCGCAGACCCAGTAGAGGACGTTCGCGAAGAACAGCGAAGTCATGCTTGCGTTTGTCCTGGCGTTGTGCATCGTGCTTCTCCCTTCTTGCTCGCCGGGTGCCTGTCTGGGCTTCGAAGTGATTCGCCATCTAGCGTGAAACAAAGTTGTGAGGCGTTGGAACAATGTTCTGTTGTTTTATCGTTTTCGTGCCGTTGTTTCACGGCTCATAAGATAGCAGCTCAAGATGAGATTGCGCCGGGGAAGCACCGATTTACCGTGAACGGTAGGAAATCAGCGGTGAAACGCTATTTCACCGCTTATGAAACATTTTGCTTTATTTTCACCTCTCTTGACCTAAGATACGAAGCAAACTAGGGCCAAGGAGTAACCATGGATAAGACAGGGGATGTGCTCAGCCACATCTGCACGGTCATGAACAGCCTATCCCCCTCGGAGAAGGCAATCGCAACGTATGTGCTCGACCACCCGTCGGACGTCGCAACGATGACCGTCCGCGAACTCGCCGCAGGAACCGGTACGTCACCGGCGTCTGTTTCGAGGTTCGCAAGGACGCTTGACTACCGAACCTATTCGGACATGCGTCTGGCGCTCGGCATATCCATCAGCAGGGCCTCCGGCGAGGAAAAGGCCACGGGCGGCAAGGTTACTCTGGACGACGTCGAGGGCTCCATTAAGTACGTCCTGTCTCACAAGGTCAAGGAGCTCTCCCAAACCGCCTCGCTCATTGACTCCGATGACTTTTCGGCAGTCGTCAATCTGCTCCACAACGCCAACCTCGTCCTGATTGCGGGCGTCGGCAACTCGATTAGCATGGGCGTAAACGCGGCGTTCAAGCTCTCACAGGTTGGAGTCAGGGCGTTTTGCCCCAGTACCACCGATGCCATGGTCTCCGCCGCAACCAGCCTCAAGGAGAATGACATCCTGCTCGTCATTTCGACGTCCGGATACTCGAAGCGCCTCGTCAGCATATTCGACTCTGCCGAGGATTCGAACACCCCCATCATCATGATCACAGACAACCCAGATACGCCGCTCGCGAAGCGTGCCACGTATATCATCCGAGCCATCTCGCGAGATCAGGCCATCACCGGAACCGAGGTCGCCTTCTCGCACAGCTCGATCAACTTCGTCATCGAGCTGCTGTTCCTCTTCCTGACCTCTTGCTGGGATGACCCGGTAGAGTTTAACAGGATCATCTCGAAGAATCTCTTGGGAGACAGGCAATGCAGCTAGGACGACGCACACCGGCGCACCGACGCCCAGACCGAAACGGGAGGACCCCTTGATAAAGCTCATCCTCGCAGACATGGACGGGACCCTGCTGCCGTTTGGCTCAAGGGTCGTATCGGAGCGCACGCACAGCGCGATTCTTTCGGCGCTTGATGCGGGCATCGCGTTCGGCCCCGCAAGCGGCCGCGACTACGCCGACCTGGCCGATGCCTTTGACGGCGACGCGCGCTGTTTCTCGACCGGCATCATGGCCAACGGAAAGAAGGTCTTCTCCAGCGGCGAACTCGTGTTCAAAAAGACGCTCTCGACGGAGGCCCTCGTCAAGCTCGATAGCGCCGTACGCCCCTACGCGGGGACGTCACTCTGGCTAGTCGCCGATGTCGATGAGACAGGCAAACGCTGCGAGCAGTTCCTCTGCGCCGTCGAGCCTGGCGACGAATTCGCCCTGGAAGTCGTTAAGGACTCCGGAAGAGACATGGCGCTCGGAGACGTGCCCACGAACCGTGACGTCATCACCGCCGGCATCTTCGTCAACGTCAGCTCCGCCCCGACGGAAGTCGTTCGGAGTCGATGCAAGGAAGCCTGCCCAGAGCTTGATTTCCCCTCGCCCGTCCCATTCTTCCTCGATGTTGTTCCGGCTGGCTGGAGCAAGGTAAACGGACTCGACGCGCTTCTCGGCAGCCTTGGGGTCACGCTGGACGAGGTCGCTTTTATCGGAGACTCGGAAAACGACGTGACGCTCCTCGAAAAGGTGCCGAACTCCTACGCAGTCGCGGGCGCGATGCCAGAGGCGAAGGCCGCGGCCCATCACCTGATCGGGGACGCAGCCGAGGACTCCGTCGCGAAGCTCATCGAACAGATCGTCCAGCAGCGAGGCTAGGGTTCCGCCAGCGTGGCATGCGCCGCGTGCCTCGTCATCCGTTCGTGGCGCGCTACCTCGTGACGATCCAGAGCGTGGCCATCGTCGCGACGCCGATGCCTACGATGAGCGCGACCCACAGGACGCGGACCACGAGGTTCATGTCGCCCGCCACCACCATGTCGTTCGCGTGCCAGAACCAGCTCTCGTTTCCCTCGCACATGATGCCCTCCCTTGGCCTCGATTACGCCATCTATGGCCGAGCAATCGCAGGTCACGTGGCATGGATTTGCCCTACGCCCAGCTTTCAGTTCTGTAAGGCGGCGGGAGCCTGTGCGAGGCCCCGAGTCCTGAGGCTGTTGCAATGAAAATGGGAATCAAGGAGCACGCATCAATCATATGGGTTCCTTTCGAGGATAAGGGCAAACGAAGCATCCATCATATAATGGAGCGACGCAACCAGAGAGGTCACCCATGGAATTTTACGCAAGCTGCCCCGAGGGCTTTGAGTCCGCACTCGCCGATGAGCTTAAACGCCTCGGGCTTTCGCATGTTCGCCGGCTGAAGGGCCGCGCTACATTTGAGGGCGAGCTCGAGCAAGGCTACCGCGCCTGTCTGTGGTCGCGCCTGGCGAGCCGCGTGTTCGTGGTACTCGGGCGCTTTGAGGCGCAGGATGCCGACGAGCTGTACGATAGCGTTTACGACATCGCCTGGGAGAGCATTGTTCGCCCCGGAGCCACCATCGCCATCACCGCCCGCGGCGTGACCGAACAGCTGTGCAACACGCGCTTCTCGGCCCTGCGCGCCAAGGACGCGCTGTGCGACCGTCTGGCCGAGACCACGGGCCGTCGCGCCGATGTCGATGCCGCCGACCCCGACGTTCACCTGCTGCTTTCGCTGCGCCAGCGTCGCGCGAGCATCAGCCTGGACCTTTCGGGCGATCCGTTATTCAAGCGCCTGCCGCCCGCAGCGACCCGCGCCGGCGAGGGCTCGCACGTGCTGCGCCCCGACTACGCCGCCCTGGTGCTTTCGCAGGTCGGCTGGACTGCACTGTGCGAGCGCGAGCTAACGGCCGACGATTACGAGAACGAAGCCCTGCCCACGCTGGTCGACGCCTCGTGCGCCGGCGGCGGCCTGCTGCTGGAAGCCGTGAATATCCTAACCGACCGCGCCCCGGGGGCCGCCCGCGAGCGCTGGGGCTTTGAGGGCTGGCAGCTGCACGACGCCGCCCTGTGGGAGCAGCTGCTTGCCGAGGCACGCGAGCGCGAGGCGGCAGCACGCGAGCGCCAGGCACGCATCGTGGCTGTAGACATCGACCCCGCCGCCCGCAAGACCGCCGAGCGCATGGTCAAGTGCGCCGGTTACAAGCGCTTTGTCGATTTTTGCGCTGCCAAATCTGCCACCGTACTGGACCACGCGGGCGCCGTCGCCGGTGCCGCCCTCGTCGCGGATACGACCGAGACCCCGCTTTCGCTCATGCATGACGCCATGACGCTGGTCGGCGAGCTGCGCCGCGCGCCCGAGCTTGCCGCGGCGCCGGTCGCCGCGCTCACCCGCGACGGATTGCTGGCCCGCGCGCTCAACGCCGAGCCCGAGCGCTCGATCGCCGTCATGCCCAACAACGAGGAGGCGACCGTCGAAGTCTGGCCTTCGCTCGACCACGCCGCCGCAGCGTTTGAGGCTGCGACCAGTGCGGATGCCGAGGCCGAGGTCACGGATGCCGACGAAGTCAACGACAACGCCGCCGGCACCCCCATGCCCGAGCCTGCCGCCACGCTCGACCTGGGCGACGGCAAGCCGCTGCCCGTGCTCATCCCCGAGTCCGAGCAGTTCGCCAACCGCCTGCGCAAGAACGCCCGTCTGCGCCGCAAGTGGGCCAAGCGCGAGGGTGTGAGCTGCTACCGCGTCTACGATGCCGACCTGCCCGACTACTCCGCCGCCATCGACCTGTACGAGGGCTGCCCGCAGACGCCGGGCCGCTGGCTCGTCATCGCCGAATACGCCGCGCCCAAGACCATCGACCCCGCACTGGCCCAGGCCCGTATGCTCGATATTCTGGCCATCGCGCCGCGCATCCTAGATGTTCCCGCCGAGCATGTGCACGCCAAGGCCCGCATGCGTTCGCGCGGCGGCTCGCAGTACGGCAAGCAGGGCGCCGGCAAGGGCGGCTCGGGCGAGCGCGCCAATATCGCACGCCGTCGTCTGCCACTCATCGAAGAGGGCGGCCTTACCTTTGCCGTCAACTTTGACGACTACCTGGACGTCGGTATCTTCCTGGATCACCGCGTCACCCGCAACCTGGTGCGCGAGCACGCCAAGCAGGCGCGCCGCTTCCTCAACCTGTTTGCCTACACCGGCACCGCCACCTGCTACGCGGCCGATGGCGGCGTCGAGGAGACCGTGACGGTCGATCTCTCCAACACCTATCTGGACTGGGCCGAGCGCAACATGCGCCAGAACGGCTTTGTGGGGCCTCAGCATCATTTTGTGCGCGACGACGTGCTCGCCTGGATTCGCGACCAGCGCCAGACGCGCAACCGCTGGGACCTGATCTTTGTCGATCCGCCCACGTTCTCGAACTCGTCCAAGATGGGCCACCACACCTGGGATGTCCAGCGCGACCATGTTGAGCTTTTGGCCGGCGTATCGCGCCTGCTCGCACAGGGCGGCCACGCCATCTTTAGCTGCAACCTGCGTGGCTTCCGCCCCGAAACGCGCAAGCTCGCGCGCGCGGGCGTCGTGCTGGAGGACATTACGGCGCAGACCATCCCCGAGGACTTCGCACGCAACCAGAAGGTGCACCACTGCTACATCGTGCGCCGCCTGCCCATCGAGGACGCCATGGCAGAAGTCGGCTTTAGCGCCGAGGAAATTGCCGAGCGCGTCGAGGAGCTGCGCAACCCCGAGGCCCGCAAGCCCCGTGCGGCAGCGCCCGCGCACGCGCAGGCCGGCGACCGGGGGCCGCGCGGCAACGGCAAGCCTGACTCCGCAGGCAAGCCCAAAAAGAAGAAGTTCTACGCCAGCAAGCCCAAGAGCAAATAACAAAGTTGCGGTGGAATACGGACTGTTTTGCCTGGAATTAGGCAAATTTAGACCGTATTTCACCGCAACTCATATTGGGATGGTGGTTGGCGATCTAGCCTTGGGTGACCAGGCGATAGCCGATACCCACGTGCGTTTGGATATAGCGCGGGTGCGCGGGGTCGGACTCGATCTTTTTGCGCAGCGTACCCATAAAGACGCGCAGGCTCGCCAGGTCGCTCTTGGTCGCCGTACCCCAGATCTCGTGCAAAATAAACTGGTGCGTGAGCACCTTGTCGGCATTATGGGCCAGCAGGCACAGCAGTTTGTACTCGATCGGCGTCAGGTGCAGCTCCTCGCCGTCCATCGTGGCGATGCCGGCATCAAAATCGATATGCAGCTCACCGGTATCGAACGTGCCCTCGGACGCACCCATGCCAACCTGCGCATACGAAAGACGCCTGAGCGTCGTGCGAATGCGCGCGAGCAGCTCCTCGACCGAAAACGGCTTGGTCAGGTAGTCGTCGGCACCGGCATCGAGTGCGCGGATTTTGTCCGCGTCTTCGCTGCGCGCCGAGACCACAATAATCGGCATGCCCGACCATGCGCGCACCGACTCCACCACCTTGACACCGTCCATATCGGGCAGGCCCAGATCGAGCAGCACAATGCTCGGCGCCTGCGACGAGGCGGCGGCGATAGCGGCATGGGCGGTCTCCACGGCCATATGGCGCAAGCCGTGCGCCTCGAGCGCGGCAACGATAAGGTTGCGAACGGCGGGGTCGTCCTCAACGACCAAGATAAGCGGTTTTACGGCAGAGTTCGACACAGCGCTACTCCTTATCAAACGAAACGTCGGCGACGGGAAGCTCAATCGTAAAGACCGAGCCGTGCGGGTCCGCCGCGGCAACCTCTATGCTACCGCCATGCGCCAACGCAATGGAGCGGCAGAGCGAAAGACCCAGGCCCACACTGCGATGGCTGTCGGCAAGACCGTGGTTGGCGGTGTAGAACGACTCAAAAATCCGCTCGCGATCCTCGGGCGCGATGCCCGGGCCATCATCGGCCACCGAGCACGTCACGTGCCCATCGTCGACGTCAATCGAAATCACGATATGCGAGCCTGCGGACGTATAGGTGATGGCATTGTTCACCAGGTTCACCACGAGCTGTACCATCAGGCGCGCGTCGACGTTGACGAGCGCCGGTTCATCGCACGGCACCACCTTAAGGTCGTGCTCGCGCACGGCCGGACTTACGTGGCGCAGCGCCTCCTCGACGATATCGTCCATGAGCTCCAGCGTGGTCGACAGATGCATGCCGCCGCCCTCGAGCTTTGTGATGGCGAGTAGGTTCTCGACGGTAGCGTTGAGCCATTGCGCATCCGAGCGAATGGACAGCAGCAAGCCGCGGCGCGTCTGGGCGTCGAGCTCGGCGGTGCCGGTCGAGCCCTGATCGAGCAAGACATCGGCATTGCCCGAAATACTGGTGAGCGGCGTGCGCAGATCATGCGAGATGGAGCGCAGCAGGTTGGCGCGCAGCTGCTCATTTTTGGCAAGCACCGCTGCCTCCTCGCGCGCCTCCATGGCGCGGGCGCGATCGAGCGCCAGCTCGCCTTCGCTCACGATGGCATCGGCCAGCATCCGCTCCTCGTGCGTCAGCACGTCGGGCGCGGCAACGATAGCCAGCACGCCCACCACCGAGGCGGGGTCGCCCGAGTGCACGAAGCCGTCGCCTGTGCGAACCGTCAGGTAGATGCCATAAAACGCCGAGCCGCCATAGGTGGCATCGAGCGGCGTTCCCACATAGGCGGACGCCGAGAGCCGCGGCGGCATCTGCGGCGCCAGTTCATGCACCGGCGCGGCGTCACCCACGGCCGTGTACGTCGCACGCGGCAGCAGGTCATCATCGTCGGCGTCGGCGCTATACCACACGACCGAACAGCCCGAAAGACGCGCCAGCTGCGTTGCCATGGCATGGACAATCTGCTGCTGATCGGCGCACCGCTGCAGCATGCGGTTGGTCTCGAGTACCATATGCGTGCGACGGTCGCTGGCGGCAGCCTGTGCCAAGGCGCGGCGCAGGGCCAACGCAATCGAGCTCGACACAAGCGAGACCACAAACATGATGAAGAACATGCCGGGATAGACGCGGTCGATAAATGACAGCGAGTAGCGCGGATCGACAAACAAGAAGCTGTAGAGCGCCACGGCGGCAGCCGAGCTCAACAGGCAATACAGGCGGCTCCAGGTGAAAAAGGCGCACAGCTGCACGGCAAACACGTAGACGATCATGATGCTGGGAGCGAGACCGGGGCGGTCGAGCAGCACGCCCACAATCGTCGCCGCTAACAGCAGCCCCGCCGCCACGCAGATGTCGTACAGGGGGCCGCGACGCGTCGACGTCGTGCGCCGCCACCAAAAATTTTCGGCAATATCGCCGTCCGCATGGACGTCCATCAGCGCCCCGCCCCTCTCTCAAAAACAAAAACCACCACAAAGGGGACAGGCACCTTTGTGGTGGTTTCCCTCGTGGTGGTTCTAAGTGTAAAGCCTTCTACGACCGGCAGTCGCTAGACAAACAGTACGTGCGCGAGCAGGGCACACACGCACACCGCTCCAAATACCAGTGCCACGATCGAAATTACGCGATCGGCCATGTCCATGTTGGCACGGTTCGTCAAAAACCGATCTTCGTCAGCATCGGCGCACGCCTCACGCACCAGCTCGGCAACCACCTCGCGGCTATCAAGTATCTTTGCATCCATGTTTGCCTCTCCGGCCCCAATCTTGTCCATCGAAAACCAACTCCATGCAACCCGTCGGCGCCTACGGGCGCTCGTTGGGGGCCAGGCGCTGCATCTTGTTCACAGCCTTGAACTTGGTGAACAGCGGCACATACTCAAAGCTCACGTTGGAGTTCTCCAGGCCATACCAGCGCGCCGGCGTACCGGCGGCGCGGCGGATGATGTACTTGAGCGTGATGGCCGTGCGCTCGCTCGGCTCCACGTCACTCTCGGGCGCCAGAAGCTTGCGGATCATGACGAACTTGAACGTGCCGATGTTGCCCGGATCCTTGTAGACCGAGTAGTCATGCGTCTGCGCCGGCAGCTCGCCGGTGGCAGCCAGGTCCTGAACGACCTGACGCAGGTAGGCATTGACGCGCTGGTTGATCTTGTAGCCCAGGTACAGATGCACGCGGAACACGTAGTCGGTGCCGAACGTCTCGACCGAATAGGCAAAGGTATGCGGCTCGTCCATGGTCTCGACATTCACGAGCCACCAGGCGCGAGCGCGCTTGGGATGCTTGTCCAAGATCGAGTAGACGATATCACGGTCGATGTAATCGGTATGGGTGTCCTTGGTCAGGTACACGATGTTGTCGCTCATAAGCTCGTAGCGATCGTCGTCGCGCAGGCGCTTGAGCTGCGGCAGATAGCTGCGCAGCGGCAGCAGCGTAAACTGACGCTGCTCGACCGCCGTGCCGTTGTACCAGCACACCATAACGCCCATGATGAGTGCAGCCATGAGGATGGTGAAGTAGCCACCATGGAAGAACTTGGTGAGCGAGCTCACAAAGAAGAAGCCCTCGAGCATAAGGAAGAACGCAACGAAGATATACGGGGCGACCTTAAGGCCGCGATCAACATGCAGGTAGAAGAAGAGCAGCAGCGTCGTGCACATCATGGTCAGGGTGATCGCCAAGCCGTAGGCGGCCTCCATGTGCGCCGAGCTCTGGAACAGCAGCACCACGATGACGCAGCCCACGAGCATGACGTTGTTGACCATGGGAATATAGAGCTGGCCCTTGGTCTCGGCAGGATAGAAGACCTGCATGTGCGGCATGAGGTCCAGGCGACTGGCCTCGGACACCAGCGAGAATGCGCCGGTGATGAGCGCCTGCGAGGCAATGATGGCCGCGACGGTGGAAAGGCCGACGGCAAAGGGACGCAGACCCGGGGTGAGCATCTGGTAGAAGGGGTTAAGGTCGGCGATACCCATGAGCTCCGGGTTGCCGGCGTTGTTGATAAGCCAAGCGCCCTGGCCCATATAGGACAGCAGCAAGCAGCACTTGACGAACGGCCAGGTAGCGTAAATGTTGCCGCGACCCACATGGCCCATGTCGGAGTAGAGCGCCTCGGCACCGGTGGTGGCAAGGAAGCAGCTGCCCAAGATCATGATGCCCGCATGGTTGTTGGGACTCAGCAAAAAGCCGACGCCGCGCAGCGGGTTGAGGCACAGCAGCACCGCGGGGTACTGGAAGACAAAGAACAGGCCCGTACCGCCCAGGAACAGAAACCACAGCGTCATGATGGGGCCAAAGGCACGGCCGATCTTTGCCGTACCGATGCGCTGCACCAAGAAGAGCACAATGATGATGGCAAGCGTGATGGCCACGACGCGGGCCTGATCGTCGCCTAACACGGCATGGACTGCCGGAATGGTGCGCAAGCCCTCGATGGCCGTGGTAACGGTAACGGCAGGCGTGAGGATGCCATCGGCGAGCAGTGCCGCACCGCCCAGCATGGCGGGGATGATGAGCCATTTGCCGCAGCGCTTAACCAGGCTGTACAGAGCAAAGATGCCACCCTCGCCATGGTTGTCGGCGCGCAGCGAGATCAGCACGTACTTGACGGTCGTCAGCAGCGTGACCGTCCACACAACAAGGGAGAGCGCGCCGAGCACGAACTCCTGCGTAACGCTTCCGATGCCGCCGTTGCCGGCAACGAGCGCCTTGGTTACATACATAGGGCTGGTGCCGATATCGCCATACACCACGCCCAGCGTGACGAGCATCGCCGAGATGCTCACAGGAATCGCAGCGTGCGAAGCTGCCTCCTTGACCTTTTGTTCCATAAGCCGGTTTCCTCCCAACTTTAACGTTCGAGGGGATTATAGGTAATCGGCCCATGGTTTAATGCACCGTTTTCCCAGCTAGATAAACATTTATACGGTCTTTAGGCCATTGCGGCGATATGAAATGTGGTAAAGGGACTGCCCCTTTACCACATCTGTCATTTTCCGAGCCAGTTTTTGAACCACCACTCCATGGAGCGACTCATCTCGGTCATAAAGGGACTCGTGTGTTTGCGAGTGTAGATATCCACCACGCGCTCGCCCACCTCGCGGGCATGCGGGCGAAACATCGCATCCATCTCGGCCACCTGCGCGTCCATGGTCGCGGCATCCGCACGGCAGTAGCGCTCCTCGTGCACCAGGTTCACCACGGGGTGCGCGATTGCCGGGCGCTCCTTACGGGGCGTGCCGATGATGAGCATCGATAGCGGCATGGTATAGGGCGGCAGATTGAGCAGCTCGGCAACTTCCTCGGCATTCTCGACGATATCACCGATGTAGCAGCTCCCCAGCCCCAGGGCCTCGGCGGCAACCACGGCGTTTTGCGCGGCGATCACGGCGTCCTGGGCCGCGATGGCAAAGTCGCCCAAACCCGGCGCGCGGCGGGGCGCTTTACCCGTGCGCTCGACAAACTCGGGCTCAAAGCAGCCCACGTGCTCAAACAGATCGATCCACTTGGCATAATCGACCACAAATATCAGTGCCCAGGGCGCCTTGGCGATCATGGGCTGGTGGTCGCACAGGTCGGCCAGACGGTCCAGCGTAGCCTGCTCGCGAATGCTCACGATGGAATACATCATCATGGCGCCCGCCGACGGCGCGCGACTCGCCGCATGCAAAATCGCCGCCCGCTGCTCGTCGGTCACCGCTACGGGACGATCGTTGTCATCGCGCGCAAAAGCGCGCGTGGACGAACGGTGTTCCAAAATGTCCAGCACCGCGTTGCCCGTAGTCTCGACCGGATAACCGCCGGCGTCCACGACCGCAGCTCCGTCGCCGCCCATGTCCGCCTTGCAAACCTGCTCGCTCATCGCCCTACCCTCGCCATTTCTTTAAGAAGCCTTTACGTTTCCATGTAATTCCCGTCCATTATCGCGCAGGTGGGCACTCCATTGCGCAACACCGCCATACGTGCGCGTTAATATGGCTGGTTGTTGTGCGCAGCTACCAATTGCAGCGCATATCTTGGTAACAATCGGGTAAATCCCCGCTTTCGTAGGTTTTGCATTTGTGAGGAGTTTCAGCATGTTCGCTGCCGCCATCTCGCTCGTCGGTCTTGCGGCGACCGTCTACCTTGTCTTGCGCGAGGCCAAGACCATTCGCGCACAGTCGGGCACCGTTGCCAAGGGCGCTATCGCCTGGAGCGTCGCCTTTGGTCTGTTCCAGGTCTTTTTGACCATTTGGGGCGCCGTGGGCCTCGTCGCCCAAAACGAGCCGCTCGCCTTTGTGATGCTCATCCTGACCAACGCCATCCTCACCGGCTGCGCCTGGGCCAGCATCGCCCGCGACCGCATCGCACCGCGCGTCTTTGCGTTCGCTGCTACCGATGCCCCCGCCCCCACCGGCAAGCTCGCCCGTCTGCGCGGCGCCTTTGTGGGCCGCCCGCTCGTCGCCGCCGTCTTGTGCCTGCTGCTCGCCGGTGTCTTTGCGCTGCTGGGCATGGAGGTCTCGTCCAACCACGACTTTACCTGGGTCTACCCCCTGTGCATCCTGCTCGAGTGGGCCATCATCACCACGCTCATGGCTGGCTTGTTCTTCCTGTTCCAGCGCCACGGCGCAGCTCCCGCGGTCCTGGCCTTCGCCCTCTTTGTCCTGGGCATTGCCGAGTTCTTCGTCATCACGTTTAAATCCATGCCCATCCAGCCGGGCGACCTTTCGGCCATCTCCACCGCCGCCGCGGTCGCCGGCAACGGCTACACCTTCTCGATCTCGCTGTTCTGCGTGCTGTCCATGGGCTTTACCGCCATCGCCATGCTGCTATGCGAGTATGCCGGCCTGATCGCGCCGCATCGCCAGAAGGGCGCCGCCAACGCCAAGCGCATGCTGCTCACCAACCTGCTCGTCGCCGTGCTGTGCCTGGGCGGCGTGACCGCGCATGTCACGCTCATCGACTACTACAACACCCTCGGCATCACTGTCTACACCTGGCGCCCGCTCGAGAGCTACTGGCGCGAGGGCTATCTACCTGCCTTTATTAGTGCGGCACAGTCCATCAAGCCGCCCAAACCCGCCGACTACTCCGTCGACGATGCCAAGGCCACGCTTAAAAAGTACGCCAAGGCCTACGACAAGTCCGACGCCGCCAAGAGCGACGAGCGCACCGCCGCAAAGGAGCAATTCAACAGCGAGAAGCCCACGGTCATCGCCATCATGAACGAGACCTTCTCGGACCTGTCCATCTACCAGAACATGCGCGCCGGCTACGAGGGCCCGCAGTACTTTAAGAACCTGTCCAACTGCCTCAGCCGCGGCAAGCTCTATGTAAGCGCCTACGGCGGCGGCACGGCCAATACCGAGTTTGAGTTTATGACCGGCAACTCCATGGCCAACCTGGGCTCGGGCGTGTACCCCTACACCATCTACAACATGGAGACGACCGGGAACCTGGCAGAGCAGTTCAAGTCGCTCGGCTATTCCACCACCGCCATGCACCCCAACCACGCCACCAACTGGAACCGCGAGAACGTGTACAAGGACTTTGGCTTTGACCGGTTCCTGTCCATCAACGACTTCCAGGGAGCCGACACCCTGCGCGGTATGGTGACCGACCAGGCTACCTACGACAAGATTCTTGAGCTGCTCGACCAGAACGCCGATCCGCAGTTTATCTTCGACGTGACCATGCAGAACCACTCGGGCTACGACACGGGCCTGCTGCCGGTCGACAAGCAGATGCACCTGAATATCGACACGACCGATCTGGACGCCAAGACCGTCGAGGACGGCACGCTCTCCGATGTCGACGAGTACGTCTCGTGCATCGAGCAGTCCGACCAGGCGCTGCGCTACTTCCTTAACGCCTTGAGCAAGCTCGACCGCAAGGTGGTCGTGGTGTTCTGGGGCGATCACCAGCCGTTCTTCCCGTCCAAGTTCAACGACAAGTGGTTTACCGGTGAGGACGACGCCACGCATCAGGAGCGTCTGTGGCAGACCGACTACATCATCTGGGCCAACTACGACGTTGCCGGCTGCGACCAGACGAGCGAGGTCGACGACCTGTCCACCAACTACCTGTCCACGCAGCTTATGCAGCTGATCGGCGCACCCCTCTCCGACTACCAGAAGGCGCACATGACGCTGCGTGAGTCGCTGCCCGCCATCAACTCGGTGGGCTACGAGGACGCCAGCCTGCGCTGGGCGCTCTCCTCCAACGTCACCGGCGACGACGCCGCCGCAGCAGCCGCCACCAAGGCGCGCGAGGATTACGCCAAGATGCAATACTACGAGATGTTCCGCGACGGCAAGAACGTCTATACGGAGCACTTCCAGACCGAGGCCAACGAGACCGACCCCAACCTGGCGCCGGGTACGACCAAGATCAAGTAGCGGGCCTGTATCCCGGTTCGTCTGCCCGGCCGGCGCCTCGGTATTGAAGCGCGGCTTGTCATGGGGGAATCTGCTGAACATATATAAGTTGAAGGCCACGTCATGTGGCCTTCTTTGTATCCGGAAAGCGTGTCCCGGAATTCTTGTCTGGAATGGGATGCAGTTTCCGCTCAAACTGGGATGGATTTTCCGGATGAGGGCTTGACGGAAAATGTGTCCCGTTCCGGGCGCTAATTGTGGGATGCAGTTTCCGCTTGCGGAGTCTCCACTCAACAGAAAACCCGGGTGGCCTGTTTTTTGGCTACCCGGGTTTTTGGGTTGTCGATATGTTCGACTGGCTACTAGTGGGTCTTGCGGCGCTTGATCAGCATGATGAGGGCTATCACTACGAGCGTTGCTCCCGCTGCTGCTGCGGTGGCGACTAGGGCGAATGTTTGGTCGCCGGTGTTTGCGAGGTTCTTCGCTGTGGTCGTAGTCTTGACCTTGGTGTCGGTCTTAGCTCCGTTGTCGGACTTGGGCTTGTCCGGGTTCGTCGGGGTCTCAGGAGTCTCGGGGTCCTTCGAGCCTTCGGAATCGGTTGGGCCGGCGGTGTTCACCAGGGTATGGTCCAGGAACTTCTTGGCGCCCGCGCTTGCCTGCGAGAACAGGCGGCGTGTGCGGATCGGAGCGGCGTTCACCGTCTCAGGAGCCTTCTCCTCGGCCGCGATGTTCACCAGTGTCACACCGGTATCGAGGCCGACGTTGTTGTATCCCACGTGGCAGTAGTACTGCGCGCCGTCATCCTCCGCCGTCAGGTCAATCTCGAGCGTTGAGGCCGTTCCGGCTGGGAGGCTGCCATCGGCAGCCACGCGCTGGAACTCGGCCTCGCCGCGAACCTTGCGGTACCAGATATACGACGGCGCCAGCTCCGTTTCACTGCCGCCGGCATTGCGCTGCGTCACATGCCCGATCGCCGAAAGCGTCAACTTGTCTCCCTCCGCGCACTCGACCGAAGAGTCATACTCGAGGGCCGACCTCTCCGCTGTATCCGCCGCAGGTCCGCTCACGGTCATCGTCATGCCAACGGGCATGGTCTTGACCGTGATGATTGCCGAGCGAATACCCGTTTCGGTCGTGGATCCATTTTCAACAGCTGCGATAGCGAATCGATACTCCGTGTTGGGCTGCAACCCATCCCAGGTAAGCGAGGTCTGCGTGTTGCCGGCAATCTTCCAGCTGTTGACGACGGCGTCCGCCGCATTGCTCTGCAGCATGCCCACGCCGTAGCTAAAGCCACTCTTGTTTGCGAGCACGTCGTCCCAGCTAAAGGTGATACTTGTCGAATCGACGGCGTTTGCCGTAAAGCCCGTCACGGCCGGCGCGTCGGGCATCTCGACGTCCTTAACGTCATAGCCCACGATCCAGAACTGATCGGTGTCCTTGGTGCCGAGCTTGTCGCCCGAGTCTGCCTCGAACTTGCCGACATCCACCGCGTTGACGCCCAGACGCCACACAAAACCGTACTTGCCCTGCGCGGCCTCGGGCAGGTTGTCGACGGTGCCGCCGTATTCGGTCGATTCACTCGAGGAGTTACCCGTAGTAAAGCCGGCGTTGGCACCAAAGCACAGGCCGCCAAACAACTCGTGCTTTGCGAGCTTCGCGCCCATGACAACGCTGCCGTTCAGCGTCAAGCCGAGCTCGAGCTCCTGCTCCTTGCCCTCCTCGACTTCGATGGTCTGCTCAATGCTCGCCCCCGACTGCGCGGCGGCGCCGTTAAACCCATCGTGCGTGTAGGCGCGCGTTACGCCAGGCTTGCCCAGGCCAAAGGAATCCCCAACGGGAGTCTCGCCGTTGAGCGTCGTTTGATAGGTTCCGGGTTCTCCCGACCGGTTGGTCAAAAAGTAGCTGAGCGGCGTCATATTGTGCTGTTTGGCAATGCGGTCATAGGCCTCGACATTAACGACCGAGGTCTGCGCGCCGAGCGACACGGGCGCCGCCATCACGCCCTTGCCACCAGTTTCCTCATTTTCGATCTCATACTCGTAATAGACCATCGGAATCGTGTAGAGCACGGCCTTGTCACCCTCGCCGGCATGCGACTCATAGCTTACGCTTGCGCTGACCGTGCGCTCGCTCCGGTAGTCATAGCATCCCTCGGCGGCAAAATCGACTGAAGCATTCATCGCGACCAGGGGCGGACCGGTCTGCACCTCGACGGCAACGCCCAACTCGGCGCCAATGGTATAGCCCTGGGATGTCCCCGTGCCCTTTTCCTCTCCGTATGACGTGCCGCCCAACACCAGATAGCCGTATGCCTGCTCCAGATCCTCAACATAGGGCGCATCCTGCAGCACGGCAAGCACGCGCGGGTTGGTATAGACCTTGTAGCGGTCCTTGTACGTGATCTTGACGCTGTCGTTGTCGACATCGGGCAGCGCGAGCGAGATAAATGTGCCGTAGGTAGTGCCGCGACGGTTGCTCTCGCTAATCACCTGCTCCTCGCCGCGGCGCACCTTTCCGTTCTCGTCGAGCGAAAAATGCGAGGCGGTCATCCAATAGTAGTCATCGTTCTTGCGCAGGTCCTCGTCGCGGTGCTTGCCCACCACGGCGATAAAGCTCTCGTTATAGCGGTCCGAACCCGAGACGCTGCCCGCCTTGACGTCGCTGATCCACACCTGCTCTATACCCTTATGGTCATGCTTGTTGCTGCTGTTGTATTGCTGACCGCTCATGCTCATGGTTCCGACCATGGACCCCAAGCCCTGAGCCCCGCTCTGTGCCGTGTTGCAGGCAAAGTCGCGGAACACATCGCCGCCCACGAGCACCTCGTCAACCGCCAGCTGCTCGGACAGGCCGTCAAGGTTGGCAGTGGCAAGGGCAATAGGCGCCAAGGTGCACGGATAGCGCTTATCCTGAGCGCTATCCTTCCATGCGCTGTTGGGCACATGCATCAGCCCATAGGAGGCGAGGAGCCCGTCTCTGTATTCCTTACAATCGGAAAGCTTGAACTCGCCAGACTCCGAGTCAAAATACGCGTAGCGGTACAGCGCGCCGTACAGCCCCTTGCTGCCGTCAGAAGCGCCGTAATCAAAAGCGCTGCGTTGCCAGTCATAGCCCGCAAGAATAAGGCCCGTGACGGTTTCACCCGTCTTCTTTCCTTCTTCATCGTAGGCGGCAAACGTGCCGAACGTCGCATTCGCAGCGACCATGGTCTTGCCGTTCGCGGAGAGGGAGATTGCGCCCGCGTCGCCCAGAGCATCGACATGGACGAGCGCACCCTTGGATGCATCCCACGAAAACAGCTCGCAATGCGTCGACTTATCAATATTCTTCTTGCCGTAGGGTGCCGAGACCACGATGGCGAGGTCATCGCAAAAATCGCGATCGAGGTCGCCGGCCGCTAGCGAAACGACAGGAGCTGACTGAAGCTGCGTCCAGGAGTCGTTCCCGCCCTTGTTGTGCGTGGTGTAGTCCGCGGCGTTACCGGCATCGATCTTGACGACGCTTTGCTTCCAGTTGCCGCCCTCCAAGTCATACATGTCGACTACAGCCTTGCGCACGCCGTTCTCGTCGACATAGCAGCCCGCGTAGACAAAAAGCTCGTCGACGCCGTCGCCATCGACATCGCCCGCCTCGACATCAAAGACGGCGTCGTGCTCTTGCAGGTAACCGGCATCCAGGTACTTAAAACGGCCTTCGTACATCATATTAGTGTTGACCGTCACCGGCAGGTGTGTGTCGAGAGTGCGCGTACGCCCGTTGCTAAACGAGTAGAGGACCAGCTCAACCTTTCCGGCGTATGACTTGCCGTCAATCGTCGTGGAGGAACTGTCGCCGTAGGCACGGAGCTCGGCAACGCGGCTCTTTTTGCCCGTGCTGGCGTCGCTGCAGAACTCAACACTCGTGGCGTGAATGCCCGAGAAACCGTTGTTGTCGTTGGCGAGTACTGTTGAGGACTCATTGTTGCTTAGGTACGACCAGGTGCCGCCACCGTAGTCGCTATGCTTGTAGAGATCGCTGTTCGTATCGAAGTTGTTGACGTTTTGCCAGAACTTTGCGGCACCCCACACACTTCCATAGCCATCGAAGAGTTTGCTGCTGCCGCCAATGTCACCGCGCTCGACGTTCTCGAGCTTGTCGCGCAGAGTGTAGCGATTGCCATGGCTACCGTTAGCTGCCATATAGACCTCGCTGCGCGTGGCAAACGTCGTGGGGGTATCAGTGGAATAGGGGCCAACGGTATCGGCCGGAATGTCCTCGCTCGTGCCCAGACCCAGGGCTTGATAATCCTGCTCGGTCATATCGGTGATTGCGGGCGCGTCTGCCGCCTGAGCAACCTGGGGCGTGGCCGTGAAGCAGGCGACGCTCGTGGCGATCAACGCAGCAAGCGCCGCCGTCCCAACAAGCGGGATTTTCGACAGCCTACGGATACGGGGGTGTGGAACGTACATGAGGGACCTCGCTTTATTCGAGTGGAGTGGACTCATTTTTGCAAATGATACATCCGATACCCGATATCACGTGTCTCATTTTTGAGAATCCGAGATGCCGCGGAAATCTTATCCCAGCTCAAAGGCCATTTCTGGGATGTATTTTCCGTCGAGTGCCTCATCGGGAAACTGCATCCCATTTCAAGCGTCGATTCTGGGACGCACTTTCCCCTTAGACCCTCAACCGGAAACCGCATCCCACTTTGAGCGCAAATTCCGGGATGCATTTTCCGCTTGAGCCTCATTGGGAAACGGCGTCCCACTTTGAGGGCTGATTGTGGGATGCATTTTCCGGTTTTGCTCTCATTGGGAAAATGCATCCCGTTTCTTGACCGAATAATGGGACGCAATTTCCCGTTGGAGCGCCTTTGGGAAAGTGTGTCCCACTTCGACCGCCCAGAGTGGGATGCACTTTCCGCAAAGCACCTCAACGGGAAACTACGTCCCATTCCAAAGGCAAATTCCGGGACGCATTTTTCGAAAGCCTGACCATCCGGAAAGCCCGTCCCACTTTGGACGCATCCGGGCACGGAACCATCGACCTATCAGGCCTCCCATCAATAAAGAGGCGTCCTCCCGGACGGCGGGGCACGAAGTTCATCGCGAGTTCCGCACACAAAGAAGGCCACTTAATGTGGCCTTCGTCTTGCGCAGGACTGTAGAGCAGGGAACTTCGTGCCCCGACGCCCGGGAGGACGTTTCATTTAGAAAGATGGACCGACCGCCGTCAGCGATGGGAGCTACTCCCCCAGCACGGCCTTTTTGGCGGCTGCAGCCATGTTGTCCAGATCTTCCTTGGTGGGGTGATCCTTTGCGGCGACCCAGTTATCGAGCAGCATCTTAAAGCGGACATTGTCGGGATCTTGCTCGAGCATGGCCTCGTAGCGCTGCTTGACCGCGGGGCCCATCTTGCCCTGACACATCGCCCAGCCCGCAAGCTCGGCATCGTTGGCCAAATTGGAGGTCACGCGGTCGATAATCTGCTGGTAATAGCTCTGGTCGGCGCCAAAACCGCAGGTGCCAAACAAGAAGACGCGCTTGCCGTGCAAGGCGGAGAGCAACGCCGCGACCGAAGGCGTGCACGCACCCTTGTCGCACCAAAAACCGACGAGCACCGTGTCGGCCGCGCAGGCGCCCTGCGCCTCGAGCGCAACCTGATCTGCGTCCGCATCGTCGCTCAACGCCGCAGCGTGGACAAACTCAACGCCCGCAGCCTGCAGAGCGCGCTTGATCGCACCCGAAACCATCCTGGTATTACCGCTCTTGCTGTTAACCACCAAAGAGCACGTCATGGTCACGTTGCCTCGTTTCCCCCAAAACTAAAGCCACTATTGCAATTTATTAGATGAATATCTTAGTACTAACGTAACAGATGTAAACCACCGTCTGTCGATTGGCGACGCAGACGACATCTTTGGACAGATTTCGAACAGTATGTACTTCGGATTGAAACCGCCGCAGAACGTTTCACGAATGGCCGAAAAACTGTTTCACAAAACGCCGTCAAATTGTGTCACGGAGTATCGTCAAAATGTTTCACGCGCTGGTAGAACGCTATATAACAAGATCGCTCTATGGGACAAACAAACCTGATTAATTTGCCCCACGGGCTTGCTCACTGGGCGAATTGGCTGCGGTAGAGTTCGGCGTAGAAGCCGCCTGTCGCTAGCAGCTCGTCGTGCGTGCCGCGCTCGATAATCTCGCCGTCGCGCATCACCAGAATGCAGTCGGCGTTGCGGATGGTGCTCAGGCGATGCGCCACCACAAAGCTCGTACGGCCGGCCATAAGCTCGTCGAATGCCGCCTGCACCTGCAGCTCGGTGCGGGTATCGATGCTCGACGTCGCCTCGTCCAGCAGCAGAATCGCCGGGTCGGTGAGCATGACGCGCGCGATGCACAGCAGCTGTTTTTGACCCTGGCTAAACATGCTGCCGTCCTCGCCGATGACCGTATCGTAGCCGCTTGGCAGCTGCACGATAAACTTGTGCGCGTGCGCGCGCTTGGCGGCTTCGATAACCTGTTCACGCGTGGCATCCGGGCAACCGTAAGCGATATTTTCCGCCACCGTGCCCTCGAACAGCCACGTATCCTGCAGCACCATGCCAAAGGCGCGGCGCAGGCTTGCGCGCGTGTAGCCACGCGAAGACCGGCCATCGACCATGATGCGTCCGGCATCGATATCGTAAAACCGCAGCAGCAAATTGATGAGCGTTGTCTTTCCGCAGCCCGTGGGGCCGACCAGGGCAAAACGCATGCCGGGCTTGGCCTCGATGCAGATATCCTGCAGCAGCTTGCGGTCGGGCACATAGCTAAAGTCCACGTGTTCAAAAGTCACCTCGCCACGCGGGGCGGCAAGCTCCACGGCGTCTGGCGCATCGGGCTCCTGCTCGCGGGCGTCGAGCAGTGCAAACATGCGGCGCGCCGAGGCATACGCCGTCTGGATTTGCGTAATGACGTTGGTAACCTCGTTGAACGGCTTGGTGTACTGGTTAGCATAGGACAGGAAAATCTGCACGCCGCCCACCGTAAGCGCCGCGGGCACGCCCGTGATCACGCCCACGCAGCCGATCACAGCGACCACGGCATAGATGATGTTATTGATAAAGCGCGTGCCGGGGTTGGAGAGCGAACCCATAAACTGCGCGCGCTCGCCTGCCGTATAGAGCTCGGCGTTGAGGGCGTCGAAGCGCGCTTGGGCGTTCGGGCCGTAGGCAAACGCATCCACCAGTTTTTGCTCGCCCACATACTCCTCGATATGGCCACCGAGCTGACCTTGAATGCGCTGCTGTGCCGTAAAGCTCTTGTTGGAAAGCTTAGCGATGGCGCCGGCTGCAAAAATGGAAAGCGGCGTGACGAGCACCACCACGAGCGTCATGGTCAGGTTGATGGAGAGCATAAACGCGAGCGTGCCCACAATGGTGATAACGCCGGTAAAGAGTTGCGTGAAGCCTTGCAGCAAGCCATCGCCAACCTGGTCGACATCGTTGACCACGCGGCTCATAAGGTCGCCGTGGGCATGGCTGTCGATAAAGCTGAGCGGCATGCGGCTGAGCTTGTCGCTCGCCTCCACGCGCATGTCGCGCACCGTCTCGTAGGACAGGCGGTTAACGCAGTAGCCCTGCAGCCACTGGAAGGCCGCAGCACCTACGACGACAATCGCGAGCTTGGTGACAAGCGGCAGCAGCGCATCGAAGTCCACCTGTCCGGCGGCGACGATCAGGTCGATGCCTTCGCCGATGAGGATGGGCGTATAGAGTTGCAAGATCACCGAGATGGCGGCGCTCACAAACGACGCCGTAAACGAAATACGGTGCGGACGGACGTAGCCCATCAGGCGGCGGGTCACCGCGCCCACGGGATAGCGCTCAGGGTCGCCAGGCTGGCGTGGGCCGTCGCCCAGGTCGTTGAGCTTGTCGTTGCCGGACACATTGGCCGTCATCGTGGCGACCGAACCGGACGAAGTGTACGGATTCATTTAGCAGCCCTCCCTTGCGCACGTGGATGCCGGGGCAGCCGGGGCGGATGCGGGCGTCGCGCTCCCCTGCTGGCCCTCGAGCTCCTCGCGGCGCAGCTGCGACTGGCAAATCTCGCGATAGAGCTGGCAGGTCGTATACAGATCGTCGTGCGTACCCAGGCCCGCGACCGAGCCGTGGTCGAGCACGCAGATCATGTCGGCATCGCGCACGGTCGAGACGCGCTGGCTCACGATCACCGTGGTCAGCGGGAGTCCGCCCGCGGCGGCCCCGCGTGCGCTGCGCTCGCGGATGGCATGGCGAAGCGCCGCGTCGGTCTTAAAGTCGAGCGCCGAGGCGGAATCGTCCATGATCAGAACCTGCGGCGAGCCCACCAGGGCACGCGCAATGGTCAGGCGCTGGCGCTGACCGCCGCTGAAGTTCTTGCCGCCCGCCTCGACCGGGGCGTCGAGCCCCTGCGGCTTGTTGCGCACGAACTCGCTGGCCTGCGCCATATCGAGCGCCGCCCAAAGCTCCTCGTCGGCCGCCGACTCGTCGCGCCAGGTTAGGTTGCTGCGGATCGTGCCGCTCACGAGCGACGCGCGCTGCGGAACAGTCGCAACCACATGGCGCAGCTGGTCGAGCGGCCAAGCGCGCACGTCGGCACCCATCACGCACACGCTGCCGGCGCCCGTGTCGTACAGGCGCGGGATGAGCGAGACGAGCGTGGACTTACCACTGCCCGTACCGCCAATAATGCCGAGCGTCTTGCCCAGTGGGAGTTCCAGCGTCACATCGTTGACAGCATTGGCCGCGCCGGCGCCAAACGAGAAGCTCGCATGGCTCAAGCTCAGCGCAGGAACGGGAGCGACATTGCCCGGCTTGGGCAGCGCGACCGGCTGGTTGCCCTCGTCGGTGATGCTCGGCACGCAATTGAGCACCTCGTTGAGACGCGACGCACTGGCGCTCGCCTTGGTAAAGACCACGACCAGGTTGGCGACATACACGATGGAGGTCAGGGTCTGCGTCATGTAGTTGACGAACGCCATGACCTGGCCCTGCGTGAGCTCGCCCACGTTGACCTGAATGCCGCCCACCCACAGGATGGCGCACACGCCCAGGTTCATCACCAGAAACGTTACGGGGTTAAGGATCGACGAGAGCTTGCCCACCGCAATTGCGACACACGCCTGGCCATCGGCCGCCTGGGCAAAACGCTCACGCTCGTGACCCTCGCGCACAAACGCCCGGACCACGCGGGCGCCCGAAAGACCCTCGCGGCAAATAAGCGCGATGCGATCGAGCTTTGCCTGCAGCTGCTTGTAGTACGGGATGCAGCGCGCCATGACAAACCAAAACACCAGGCCGATAGCGGGCGTGCAAATCAAAAAGATCATGCCGAGCTTAAGGTCGATGGCAAGGGCCGCGACCATGGAGCCCACCGCCAGGAAAGGCCAGCGGATGAGCATACGCACGCCCAGCGCCACGGCGAGCTGCACCTGGTTGACGTCGTTGGTAATGCGCGTGATGAGCGACGGCGTGCCAAAGCGATCGAGCTCAGCATAGCTCAGCTTGTTGATGTGCTGGTAGAGTGCGCCGCGAATGTCGGTACCCATACCCTGCGAGGTGAGCGCCGCCATCTTTTGGCAGACGAGCGTAAACGAGATGCCGATCACGGCCATGGCGGCAAGTACCATGCCGTAGTGGACGACAGCGTTCACATTGTGTGCGCCGATGCCCTTATCGATCATCTGGGCAATCACCAGCGGCGTCAGCAGGTCAAAGATCACTTCAATCAACTTGCACGCAGGGCCAATCACCATATACCGGCGAAATTTACCACCAAAACGCCTGAGCAGCTCAATCATAAAAAGGCGCTCCCTATCATCATCTCAATTCAATCTGATTCATGATAGTACGGAGAACCCTGGAGATGCGTAAGCAACTCGTTACAGATGTAAGGGCAACGGTCACTAGCGCCCAAGGCACGTAGCAGCCGATGTTTTGGCAACGCCAGCGAGCGGCATAACGCCGGGGATTCAATTATCAGATAAATGTGACCCTTCAGGCGGTTTTGGTCGGCTACCCGCGGGTGCCGGCAGGGCGCTTGGTAGTCGAGCGATCCCGCAGGCGAAGCCGAGGACCAGCGAGACACCAAGCGCCCTGCCGGCACTCGCGGGTAGCCGCGGCACCAAAAAACGCCTGCGCACTCGATGGATTCGGATGCCCGACAGAGGCTCCTTATGGCTGCTTCCTTCCGGACCTGACCAGATTCGGAACATGTCGTCATCCGAACCCATCGAACGCGCTAGGCGCTCGGTATATCTTACCCGCTCCAGCCCGATGGGGCAAGGTAGCTAATTTGGGACGGGGCTTTTTTGACTACTCGGGCAATCAGATCGACAAGTAGTCAAATAAGGCCCATCACAATTAGACTGGTCTGACGCCGTGCCACGAAAGGGGCCTATCTACTACGTTTAAGCCGAGGGGGTCAACCATAGCCGGCTTTTTCGAAAATCGA
>NZ_JBBNNA010000023.1:0-12930 GCF_040098065.1 Collinsella sp. CLA-JM-H32B
TGAAGTTGAGGACCAGGTCTTCGGCGTTCATGCTGCCCCCATCATCGCGGTCTACAGGGCTAACGATATGGCACCGTGGGGACACATGTATGTCAATCCTGGTCTAACAGAGCCTTAAATAATCATTTGGCTGCCCGCTGGCTAAGGGAGTAGACTTTTTTGGAAATGCCGAGCACCCAACATATTTGCCTCAATAAAACCGCTGGTCACGGACTTGTGCTTTGTCGGTGTGGTCCGGGATTCGGTAAAAGTCTACTCACTTAGTTTTGCGTGTCCGCAACGAGACTCCAGCCGGGGTGATTCCACCGCAAATTAGCTTCTCCCATCGCCGCAATTAGGCGCCGTACGGATTCCGGTCCCTCTCTATGCGTTGGCGGATGTGGGCGTACTCGATGATCAGTAGCACCAGGAGCAGGGCCATGATGGCTAGGTAGCTCACCACAGCGCCCATCAGACCCAGCAGCTTAATCAGGATCACCGGCACCACCACGCTTACGGCGAAGCAGATCAGGTAGATCTTGGTGACGTCGCCGGCGTGGCGCAACACCGTGATGATGGCGTAGATAAAGTCGATTGCCGCGGTGATGCCGCCGGCGACAACCATTAGCAGTGCCAACGTGCGGTAGCGCTCAAAGTTAAGGCCGTACATAAAGCTCATGATGGGGATGCCGGGGCCTGCCATAAATGCGGCGCACGCTCCGGTAATGACCACGATCAGTGCCATAACGGCAATAATAATCAGGTCAAAGCGGCGACGCTTACGCGGATTCGCCCAAATGCTCGACAGACGCAGGAGCTGCGGTTTATAGATAAATCCGATGCTCAGCAAAATAGCCTGCGCCGGAAAGAACAGGGCATTAAAGTACAGCTGATACTTGTAGGCCAGCGTACCTTCCATCACAAACTTGGGCATGCTCTCGATAAGGTTGAACAGGAACAGCGCGCCAAAGAGCGGGGCGCACTGGATAAACAGGTGGCCGACCTCGCGCAGACTCATGCGGCGTGATTTTTCGGTTTCGAGCAGGGCGAGCGGGGCGGTGACCAGCACGAGCGAGGCGATGGCGGTGACACCCATGGCCATGGCCGCGATGGGCATGCTGCGTGTGAGGAACAGTGCCACGCTAAAGACCACGATGACGCCGGCGGAACGCAGCGTTTGGCTCATGCCGGCCAAATAGAGCTTGTCGGCCTGCTGCAGGCGGCCCTCGTACACGTCGGCGATGCCGTCGATCACCTTATACAGGTAGACGCCCAGGCCGATCGTGGCCATCTGTGCATCGTAGCCGCGGGCGCTGCTGTATACCAGGCCGCATGCCAGCGCGAGCGCTCCGCAAATCCAGCGGTTGAGCTGGTAGGAGGCGAAGGAGGTTTTTTCGTCGATGTCTGAGACCTGAAAGTTGCGCACGCCGTAGTTGCACGCGATCATGATGAGCGTGCCGGTGACAAAGGCGATGGAGAACTTGCCGGCCTCCTCGGCGCCTACGAGCTGCGTCGACACAATGGTGAGCAGCGGAAACGCCATGCCCCATACGGCGGTGCCCAGGGTATTCCAGAGATAGTCGCGGCGGGTGGCGTGATCTTCGTACTCGGCTTCTTGCGTGGAGAAGCCGCCGCCGTAGACGGCTCCGAGTAGGCGGTTCCACCAGGCATTGGCCATGCGGTGGATGGGGCCGGGTTGGCGATCGCGCTCGCGGCGACGGCGTGCGGCCTGGCTGCTGTCGGGGCCGCCGGCGTTACGCTGGCTTAGCTCTTGGATGCGCGCGAGCTCCTCGGCGGTGTGCGATGCGGGGAACAGGCCGTTCTCGATGCGTCCGCCCTGTCCGTGCGCCCCGCCCGATACGGTGGGGTCGGCGAATCCATTGCGGCGGGCGATGGCGCGGCGGATGCTATCGAGGGGCGTGATGCTCAAGGCGATTCCTTTCTCTTGCTGCGCTCTAGTATAGTCGCGGTGGCGTCCATTCGTGTTTTTGAACAGGTTGTTCAATAATTTCGGCGGGCGGCTGTAATTTGTCGGTAAACGTGCGGTATCCTGTTGAAGTTTTGTGACCCCCCGATGCCGCTTGCGCGGTACCAAGGAGTTTTTACCCATGGATGTCGCTGCGTTTTTGCTGGCTCTTGTGCCGATCATCTGGCTCGTCGTGATGCTGCTGTGCTTTAAATGGCCGGCTTGGAAGGCCGCCATTGGCTCGTTCGCCCTTTCGTGCGTGCTCGCCTTTGCGTGGTGGCATTTGCCCGCGGCGCAGATAGCCACGGCCTCGCTCGAGGGCTTTTTGATGGCCCTGTGGCCCATCGTGCTCGTAATTATCGCCGCGGTGTTCACGTATAACCTGTGTGTGCGCACGGGCGCCATGGACGTGATCGGCAGTATGATCACTTCCATCAGCAGCGATCGTCGTCTGCTGGCGCTGCTCGTGGCTTGGTGCTTCGGCGGTTTTATGGAGGGCATGGCCGGCTTTGGTACCGCTGTTGCCATTCCCGCCGGCATGCTCGCGGGCCTTGGTTTTGAGGCAGTGCCTGCCGTGCTCATTTGCCTGCTGGCCAACGGCGTGCCCACGCCCTACGGCTCCATCGGCATCCCCACAGTGTCCGTTGCCGACCTGGTGGGTCTGGATTCCCTGCATCTGGCGACCGTTCAGCTGGTGCAGCTCGCGCCCTTCTTTGTGGTGATGCCGCTGCTTATTGTGCTGGTTGCGGGTCGTGTTGCCGATGACCAGGGCAATGTTGCAAGCGTTGCCGAGCGTCTGCACGGCGTTGCCGGCGTGGCACTGCTTTCCGGTGTGTCCTTTGTCGGTGCGGCCCTGGTCGTTGCCATGTTTGTGGGTCCCGAGCTTGCCGTAGTCGTGGGTTCCATCGTGTCACTTGCGCTGACTGCCGTGCTCGCCATGCGTGCCGAGAAGTCGGGGCATTTGGACGCGCGCTTTCATATGAATATCGATTCCGGCGAACAGCTCACCGTTAAATCGGCGCTTTCGGCCTGGTCGTGCTTCATCCTAATTTTTGTGCTGCTGTTGGGTACCTCCAACCTGGTGCCCGTCGTGCACGCCGCGCTCGCGCCGTTTGCGAGCCACGTGCAGGTGTATTGCGGCGAGAACCCCGGTGCGCTTACGTTTTCGTGGATCAACACGCCGGGTGTTTGGATTTTCCTGGCCGCGTTTGTCGGCGGCGCGATTCAGGGCGCTTCGCCGCGTCTGATGGGCGAGGTACTGGCCGCGACCGTCAAGCAGATGATGCCGACGGTCATTACCATGCTTTCGGTGCTGGGCTGCGCCAAGGTGATGGGCTATGCGGGCATGATTTCTTCGATTAGCGCGTTCTGCATCGTCGTCGCCGGTGGTCTGTACCCGATTCTGGCCCCGTGGATCGGTGCCGTCGGTGCGTTCGTGACCGGTTCGGGCACGTCCTCGGGCATGCTGTTTGGTCCCATCCAGAGCCAGGCGGCTACGGCGCTGGGCGTGAGTGACTACTGGATGGTCGCGCTGAACGCCTTGGGGGTCGCCGCCGGTAAGATGATCTCGCCACAGACCCTCGCCATCGGTCTTGCCGCCGTTCACGTGCGCGGTAAGGATGCCGAGCTCCTGGGCGCAGTGCTGCCCTACGCCGCCGGCATGCTGGTCCTCATGAGCGCCATCGCCATGCTCGGCCAAGGCTTGCCGCTGTAGTCGGCACTTGGGGACATTACTTATGTGCCGGCACTTTAGGAACGTCCCTAAGTGCCGGCATCTGGGGACACTCCTTGGCTGTTGCCTGTTCAAGAGTGTCCCCAACAACTAGTCGTTTAAGAACGTCCCCAATGACTAGGCCGCTTGCGTGCGATTTTTGACCGTTGGGCGGGCGCTTCGCCGTTGCCGCAAAAACGTTTTTGCATATCGGGTACAACGGGCTTTACGTGAGTAAAGTGTGCGCCGCGTCCACGTGTCGCGCTTTTAAAGGAGGCCCCATGCCCGGTGTTACCCCCGCAGAAGTTCTGTCCAACTTTGGCATCACGCTGGTCGAAGATCCCGCCGAGAACCAGCCCCGCCTGCTGGTTGACCTGCCGGCAGCCGAGCTCGTCGAGCATGCGATTCGCCGCAACGAAGGCCGTATGGCCTCCAACGGTGCACTCGTGATCGAGACGGGGGAGCGTACCGGACGTTCGCCCAACGACCGCTTTATCGTCGACACGCCCGACGTGCACGACAAGATTGCCTGGGGTGCCGTCAACCGCCCGCTGTCCGTCGAAAGCTACGAGGTCATCAAAGCCGGCATCGTCGACTATCTCAACGAGCGCGATGTGTTCGTCACTCGCGGCATGGCCGGCGCCGATCGCAACCACACGCGCCGACTGCTTGTCGCCTGCGAGCGTGCCAGCCAGGCACTCTTCATTAAGCAGATGCTCGCCCGCCCGCTCGCCCGCGAAATCGCGCGCACCGGCGAGCCGGACTTCTGCGTGCTCGCCGCGCCGGGCTACCAGTGCGATCCCGCCATCAAGGGCCTCAACTCCAGCGCCGCCGTGGTCATCAACTTCCAGGAGCGCGTGATTTTGGTCGCGGGCACCGGCTACTCCGGCGAGATCAAAAAGTCCATCTTCAGCGTCATGAATTACCTGCTGCCCGTCGAGGACGACGTACTGCCCATGCATTGCTCGGCCAGCATGGATCCCGTCACGCACGAGACCGCTGTGTTCTTTGGCCTGTCGGGCACGGGCAAGACCACGCTTTCGGCCAACCCCACGCGTCTGCTGATTGGCGACGACGAGCACGGCTGGTCCGACATGGGCATCTTTAACGTCGAGGGCGGCTGCTACGCCAAGTGCGAGGGCCTGGACGCGTTCCACGAGCCCGAGATCTTCAACGCCGTCCGCTTTGGCGCCATCTGCGAAAACGTGGTGCTCGACGAGAATCGCAAGCCCAACTACGACGACGTCTCGATCACGCACAACACGCGCGTGGCCTACCCCGTCGAGCATATCCCCAACGCGTGGACCAAGGGCATGGGCACCACTCCGAGCGTCGTGCTGTTTTTGACCTGCGACGCCTTTGGCGTGTTGCCGCCCATCTCGCGCCTGACGGTCGATGCCGCCATGTACCACTTTGTGACGGGCTTTACGGCCAAGATCCCCGGCACCGAGGTCGGTGTCACCGAGCCCACGCCCACGTTTTCCTCGCTGTTTGGCGAGCCGTTTATGCCGCTCGACCCCATGGTCTACGCTAAGATGCTCGGCGAGCGTATCGCCGACGGCCGCACGCGCGTCTATCTGGTCAACACCGGCTGGATTGGCGGCGGCTACGGCGTGGGCCATCGCATCGAGCTGGCCTACACGCGCTCACTGGTCGCTCGCGCCCTCGACGGTACCATCGAGGACAGCGAGTTTGTGCACGACGATATCTTTAATGTCGACATTCCCACTACGTGCTACGGTGTGCCCGACGGCATCCTGGTGCCGCGCCAGTACTGGCAGAGCACCGCGCGCTACGACGAGGCAGCGCACAACCTGGCCGTGATGTTCGAGGAGAACTTCGAGAAGAAGTACTCGCACCTGCCCGAGTCCGTCAAGGCCGCCGGCCCGCACGCCCAGGTGCCCGCCGAGGCCCGTCATCGCGGCCGCGGCCTGCTGGGACTCCGCCACTAGCGTCGCCTTGGACCCAAAACCACCACAAAGGGGACAGGCACCTTTGTGGTGGTTTTGCTTGGGCGGATGACTCAGGTTACAATACGCCTGTCATATCGCCCCCTTCTCCGGATGGGGGCAGCGCAAGCGCTCTTGTGGCGGCACCGTAGGACTTTGAAGGTGGCCGCTGTGAGGGCGCTTTTTGTTTGGGCGCCCGTATTGGCGCGAATCGTGAAGGGAGCACGTATGAAGAGTTTCGTTGCCGAGAATTCGTTTTGGGAGCTGTTTCCACAGGCGGCGGTCGGCGTCGTGGTCGTAAAGGGCATGAAGCCCGCGGCTCTGATTCCCCAGGAGGACGTGGATGCGATTGCCGCACTGCTTGACCGCGCCAACATCGATGCAGAGCGCCACCTGACGAGTGATACCATCAGCGAGAATGCGCCGGTTAAGGCATGGCGCGAGGCCTATCGTCTGTTCAAGACCAAGAAGGGCGCGCGTTGCTCGATCGAGAACCTGCTCAAGCGCGTGCTCAAAGGCAAGCCGGTCGGCCACATCACGCCGGCGGTGGATATCTACAACACGATTTCGTTGACTTATGCGCTGCCCGTTGGCGGTGAGGACTTGCATGCTATTGAAGGAAGTCTGCGCCTGGCGGTGACTGACGGCGGCGACGCGTTCTTGCCACTTGGCGAGGAGGCGGATGATCCGACGCTGCCCGGTGAGCTTGCCTATATCGATGACGCGGGCGCCGTGTGCCGTTGCTGGAACTGGCGCGATGGCGTTCGTACGGCGCTGTCCGACGATTCGGCCGACGCGTTCCTGGCGATTGAGTGCGTGGAGCCCGAGCGGATGGGGGATTGCCAGGCCGCCATCGATCGCTTGGCCGAGCTGCTTGAGCGCTATCTGGGAGCGACGGTTGTCGTTAAGACGCTTGTAACCCGCGACAATCCCTGCGTGGAGCTGTAGCGGCGCCTAGAATCCATTGATGTTCCAAACCACCACAAAGGTGCCTGTCCCCTTTGTGGTGGTTTTTATGTTGATGAGTTAACGAATAGGATGTTTGGGTATGGGTGTTGCCCTATGCGGCTAAGATGTTTACCCGTTAGCATCATGTAAGCGAAAGGCGGTCGTCACCATGCAGTGGAACGACGAGACACGTTTTGAGGACTTTGTCGGACTGATCAGCGGCCTCTACAAGGAGATTCAGCGTATCAAGACGTCCGAAGGTGCAAGGCTGGGCCTCAAAGGCTCCGACGTCATGTGCCTGTACTATCTTGAGCGCAGCAAGGACGGCCTGACTGGCGCCGACCTCGCCCGCATGGCCGGCGTTACCCGTGCCGCCGTTTCGCGCACACTGGCACATCTGGAGGAGGGCGGCTACGTCGAGGTCGACGACTCGGGCGATGCTGCCGTCAAGTACCGTGCCCCGGTGCGCCTGACTGCCCTGGGCGGCGAGAGCATGAGCGAGGCCGATCGCATCATTCGCGAAGTGCTCGACACCACCGGTAAGGCCATGGGCGTGGAACAGCGCGAGCAGATGTACGCGTCGCTGCGCACGATTCTCAACACCTTGCGCGAGATCTAAGGCCGCCAAGGCATTTGCTTCCAATTAACAACTGCATAGTCCCGTTTGAGCGCGTATACCGTGCCGGGGCATTGCTGTCAAAATTCCCCGCGCGAGGTCCGCGCAAGAAAGGATTCGCTATGTCCATTCGTATTATTACCGATTCCGCGAGCGATATGACGCCGGCTGAGCACCCCGCTCTGCGTGTTCTGCCGCTGTCCGTCACCTTTGGCACCGATGTGTATATGGATGGCGTCGACATCGATCACCAGCGCTTTTACGAGATGCTCGTGGAGCGCGATGAGCTGCCCAAGACTGGTCAGGTCAACCCGTATGCCTTTTCACAGGCGATTGCCGAAGCGCGTGAGGCCGGCGACGAGGCTGTGATTATTACCGTGGGCGCCAAGCTTTCGGGCACCAACCAGAGTGCCCGTACCGCACTTGCCGAGGCACCGGGCGGCGACGTGTATGTGGTGGATAGCAACAACGTCACCCTGGGCGAGCGCGTGCTGGTCGAGTATGCGCTGCGCTTGGTGGACGAGGGCCGTAGTGCGGCCCAGATTGCGGCGGCGGTCGAGGCCGTGCGCGACCGTGTGGTGGTTATCGGCCTGCTCGAGACGCTGGAGTACCTGGTGCGCGGAGGCCGTCTGTCTGCTGCGGCCGGCGCCGTGGGTACGCTGCTCAACGTGAAGCCGGTCGTGGCCGCCGAGGACGGCCTCATCGTGCAGTTGGGCAAGGCGCGCGGTTCCAAAAACGGTCGAAACCTGTTGAACCAGAAGGTCGAGCAGGCGGGCGGCGTCGACTTCTCCATGCCGCTGGCGCTCGGCTATACGGGTCTTTCGGATGCGGTGCTTAAGAAGTATATCGAAGACAGTGCTGCGCTGTGGGCTGGCCACACCGAGGGCGAGCTGCCCGTCCACACCATCGGCGCCACCATCGGCACCCACGTAGGCCCCGGCGCCGTAGCCGTAGCCTTCTTCCAGCCCGCCAACTAGCTTTCCGGTCAAAACCACCACAGAGGGGACAGGCACCTTTGTGGTGGTTTATGCTGGTTTCGGTTGAAAGGAGCGCATGTTGGCGTCTGAGGGCTTTTTTGAGCGGGTGTACGAGGTGGTCGAGCAGATTCCCGAGGGGATGGTCGCCACGTACGGCCAGGTGGCGCTGCTCGCCGGTCGTCCACGAAGTGCGCGGTACGTGGGGTATGCGCTGCACAGCAATCCGCGCTCCGGCGAGATTCCCTGTCATCGCGTGGTGTTTGCCGATGGCCGTATTTGCGAGGGCTTTGCGTTTGGCGGTCCCGATGCTCAACGTGAGCTTTTGCTAGGGGAGGGTGTGGCGTTTAAGGACGACATGCACGTCGACTTGGTCACCTGCCGCTGGCCAGCAGGGCTCTAGCGGCCCTACCGTGGCCAAAACCACCACAAAGGTGCCTGTCCCCTTTGTGGTGGTTTTCCGTTTCAGGTTTACCGGGGCTAACTTATGGAGACGATGTGTTGGCGTATATTCTCGCCAGAAAGTAAACCACGGTGAACTATATTGGTTTCAGCAACGGAGTAGGCAATAGGCGATGAAAAAGCCTGCCCTGTTGAGTTTGATTCGCATTCCTCCCCTCTGTGCGATTCAACGGTGTACTTCGGGAACAGGCCCGCTGGCAACTAACTGCCAGCGGGCCTGTTCCTGTTTCGGGGAGAAATTTAATCTCACCGTCTATGTTGTGCGAAAGCGCTTTGCCTAGTACACCATGCCCATGGCGTCTTGAACCTCGGCCAGGGTCTGCTCAGCGATCTCGTTGGCGCGGCGATTGCCCTCGTGCAGCACGTCCTTGACGTAATCCAGGTCGTTTTCGTAGCGCTGGCGACGCTCACGGATCGGGGCGAAGTACTCGTTGACGGCCTCGGTCACGTACTTCTTGAGCTGGCCGGAGCCGCCCATGCCGATCTCCTCGGCAATCTCGACCTCGGAACGACCGGTGCAGATGGCGGCCGTCGAAAGCAGACCGGATACGCCGGGGCGGTTCTCGGGATCGAACGTGATCATGCGCTCGGAGTCGGTCTGGCTCTTCTTGATGCGCTTGGCCGTCTCCTCGGCGGTCATCGAAATATTGATGGCGTTGCCGTAGCTCTTGCTCATCTTGCGACCGTCAAGGCCGGGCAGCAGCGGGGTCTCGGACAGAAGCGCGTCGACCTCGGGGAACACCTTGCCGTAACGGTTGTTAAAGCGGCGTGCGATGGTGCGGGTGAGCTCGATGTGCGGCAGCTGGTCGCGACCGACGGGCACCACATTGCCCTTGCAGAACAGGATATCGCAGGCCTGGTGCACCGGGTAGGTGAGCAGAAGGCCGGTGAGCTCGTGGCCCGAGGCCTCCATCTCGGCCTTAACCGTGGGGTTGCGCGCCAGCTCGGCCTCGGAGACCAGCGACAGGAACGGCAGCATGAGCTGGTTGGCGGCGGGCACGGCGGAGTGCGCGTAGATCATAGTCTTGTCGGGGTCGATGCCGCAGGCAAGGTAGTCCATGACCATGTTGTACACGTTGTCCTGGATGTGCTCGGTGGTGTCGCGGTCGGTGATGACCTGGTAGTCTGCGATGAGCACGTTGGTCTTGGCGCCCATGTTCTGCAGCTCCACGCGGCCCTTGAGGGTGCCAAAGTAGTGGCCCAGGTGCAAGCGTCCGGTGGGGCGGTCGCCGGTAAGCATGGTGAACTTCTCGGGCGTCTTGGCCAGACCCTCGCGAATGGCGTTGCTCTTTTGCAGCGCGACTTCGTAGCTGTTCTCGTTTGGCATGATTGCTCCTAACGTATGCGTATTGGTCAAAATGATAACGCGTTTATCGAAAGGGGTGGGGCGTAAGTAGGCGAGGGGCGGGAGAGGGGCGGCTTGTGCGATGGGTGCGGCGCGGCTGCGCTTGGCCAGCGTTGCCTGGGCGCATCCTCGGCAGCTTATCCTAGAGCTTGTGGTGGCGCTCTTCTTTACGTTCCTCGGCTGCTTGCTCCTCCTGCTTAAAAGCGGGGTCGTCGGGGGTTACCAGCTCGTCCTCGTGTGTGCGCTTGTTGTAATGGTGGCGCAGGACGGGCTCAAAAAGGTGCAGGTGCTTGGCGAAGGCGGCCGAGCCAATGGCGAGCACGACAAAGATGAGCACGCGCGTGGGCACCTCGACCTGATTGATCGCGGCGGCGCCGGCCGAAAGCATGATGCACCAGGCGTAGATGAGCAGCACGGCCTGCTTTTGGTTGTAGCCCTCTTGGATCAGGCGGTGGTGGATGTGGCCCTTGTCGGCCTGTCCGATGCTAATGTGGGCGCGCTTGCGGCGCACGATGGCGCTGAACGTGTCTATGATGGGCACGCCTGCCACGATGAGCGGGATGATGAGCGAGGTGAGCGCGGCGGTGCGGCTCACGTTGAGCAGCGAGATGGAGCCCAAAGCGAAGCCCAGCAGCAGCGACCCCGAGTCGCCCAAGAAGATGCTCGCGGGGTTGAAGTTGTAATGCAGAAAAGCCACGCACGAGCCAAAGAGCGCGATGGAGAGCGCGGCGGCGTCGATGCGGCCCGAAAGCATGGCCATCGTGAACATGGTGAACGACGCGATGCCGCAAATGCCCGTGGCCAGGCCGTCGAGGCCGTCGATAAGGTTGATGATGTTGGTGAACGCCACCAGGTAGACAATGGTGATGGGGTAGGCGAGCCAGCCAAGCATGATCTCGCCGGGGGCAAACGGGTTGATGATGACGCCGATTTTTAAGCCGCCGATGCAGGCGATGAGCGCGGCGAGCACCTGGCCGGCCAGCTTTTGCTTGGGCTTGAGCTGGAAGACATCATCGATCGCGCCTGTCGCAAAGATCACGGTAAAGGAGAGTGCCAGCACGGGGTAGCTGATGTGAAGGCGCGGGTGCGGTACCAAAACGGGCGGCCAGCCCAGGTACCAGGTGCCCAGGATCTGCACGATGCAGGCAACGACGAGGCCCAAAAAGACCGCGGTGCCGCCCATGCGTGGGATGGGCTTGGTGTTAATGCGGCGCTTTGAGGGATAGTCGACGGCGTCGAGCTTGATTGCCAGGCGCTTGACCAGGGGCACCGTGAGAAATGTCGTGATAAAGGCAGCGGCCGCCACGCATAAGTACGGTATGAAGCTCGTGGATGAAGCCATGAATCGAAAACCGCCAAGCGTCGAAGGAAAAGGTCAAAGGGCGCTACGCGCAAAAGGGCATAGCTGACCCATGATACTCGACCGAGGGGGTGCGGGGGTTTGTGCCGTGCGATTATCACGCGCTTACCAGATATTGGGATGTTGGCGGGGTTCTGCCGAGTGCCGTTGGGTGTCATACGGGATCTGCGATGCCAATTTTTGGGCAAAATCGGCAAAAGAAAACCACCCCCCACGTTACGAAAATGAACCCACCTAAAACAGGTGGGTGCCCTCATCGACTGTTCCAGCGTCCTTAACAACGAAGGATACCTGTACTAAGTACGACTGTGTGGGCTCCCTAAATAAACGCGACGGTTCACCCAGTTGCTCCGCGGGGGGCGGAATACCTACATCATAAAGCGGCACTTTGTTGATTCCAGTCTTGACATTACAAAAATCGTGTCGGACGATTACGGCGCCTTGGGCTTGGAGCCGTCTGCGCGGTCCGGGCCTTTACGTTTGAGCTGCTGAATCGTTGTTTTGGAGCATGTTTTTATGCCGACGTCGTTGACCGAACTTTTTTCGCCCGCCTGCCATTTGTGTCCACGCCGTTGCGGCGCGGCACGCGACGAGGGCGCGCGTGGCGTGTGCGGCGCCGACGACACGCTTAAGGTCGCCCGCGCGGCGCTCCATATGTGGGAGGAGCCGCCTATCTCGGGCGAGGCCGGCTCGGGCACGATCTTCTTTAGCGGCTGTTCGCTTAAATGTGTCTACTGCCAAAACCACGAGATCTCGACGGGCAATTTCGGTCTTGAGATTTCGCCCGAGCGCTTGGTCGAGATTATGCTGGAGCTGCAGGACCAGGGCGCCAACAACATCAACCTGGTGACTGCGACGCATTATGCTCACCTGCTGCCGGCCGCGATTGCCGCAGCGCGGGAGCGCGGGCTGGACATCCCGATCGTCTACAACACGAGCGGCTATGAGCGGGCGAGTGCCGTGGCGGCGCTCGGTGATCTGGTCGACGTGTGGCTTACCGACTTTAAGTATGCCGATGCCGGGCTTGCGCAGTCGCTCTCTCATATTCAGGACTACCCGCGTGTGGCCGTGTCGGGCCTGGCACAGATGGCGCGCGAGATTGAGCGCCGCGGGGGAGAGCTGGTGGACGAGGACGGGCTCATGAAGCGCGGCATGATCGTGCGTCATCTGGTGCTGCCGGGTCATGCGGACGATTCGTGCCGCGTGCTGGACCTGGTGTGGCAGACGGTGGGCGACGTGCCGATTTCGGTCATGAACCAGTACACCCCCAATGCGCTCATGCGCGAGCAAGGCGGCGAGTTGGCACGCGCCGTGACGCGCGAGGAGTACGAGCAGGTGCTCGATCATGCCGACGACCTGGGCTTTACGACGATGTTCTGGCAAGAAGGCGGAGCGGTAGACGAGAGCTTTACCCCGGCGTTCGACACCACCGGTGTTCTCACTAGTGCAAAGTAGCGCGTTCGCCGATGATTTTTCTGGGACGGGGATTAAAAAAGGCTCTGTTAGACCAGGATTGACATGCCGGCCTGCCGGCTATCTCGCCGTCTCCCCGTCGGGCGCCGGCGTCCTGACCCTCATCTCGAACGGCATCCCGCCCTCTCGGACGAGCGCCCTGAGGAA
>NZ_JBBNNA010000024.1:0-9154 GCF_040098065.1 Collinsella sp. CLA-JM-H32B
AGCGTGTAGGTCCTGTACGACCCGTCCGCGAGCCTCTCGGCGACGGCGTAGCGCTCGGCGCCGGCGACGGCCTTCCAGGAGACGGTGACCTCACCGTCGCCGGTCGCCTCGGCCTGAGCCTCGGGGGAAGGAACCAATTTACAAGTTAAATAATCGTCAAACGTAAAGGTATTCCAACGACCGTTGGCATAAGCCTGGACGAGGAATGTATAAGTCTTCCCATTTTCGAGCCCACCGATTTCATAGGAAGTTCCAGCGCAATCATACGTATAGGTATTAAAGCTGCCGTCGCTCTTGCACAGAGCAATCGCATACTTAGATGCATTGGGGACTGAATCCCAGCTCAACTTGATTTTACCGTCACGCATCTCGGAAACCACCGGATCAGGTTTGGCTTCTTTCGAAAGGCCGAACTGGTTAGCAATAGCCAGAGCATCTGCCTGACCCATTTTTTGAAGGTATAGCGAATTGGCCAAAAGTCCGGCATCATAACTATTGTCAATGAAACCATGTTCGACCAAAACTGCAGGAATGCCATATTGTCGGCAATTTCTTATGACGGAAAGGCTATCGGCGTTGCTTCCGTCAGGATAATAAAGCTGCGTGCCATTTAAATCGTAATAATCATTTTTTGTGCCACGGTTAACAAGACCAACAGATGCAAGCCTGTTCAAAACATCTTGACCCAGAGACTCTCCAAGTTCATTAAATGAAGAATACCAGCTAGCTTGCCTCGGAATCCAAATTTCCGCTCCGGTACCACCGCCTGAGTTGATATGAAAACTCATGAACAAAGTGGCATTATTGTCTCTTGCAATTTGGGCGCGAGCAATTAGTTCGTTTGTAGTGTTGGCAACACCAGTAACGGAAGCGTCAGAATCTCGTGTCATAATAACTCGAACGCCAGCGTACTTCTGTAGTTCGTCGCGGCAATATCGTGCAATTTGCAGCGTAAGATCTTTCTCACGAAGACCGTTGCCCACAGCGCCGGAATCCCAACCGCCATGGCCAGCGTCTAAAACAAAGACCCAATTGCGCGCCCGTACAGAATTCTCCGAAATGGCATTGACAGCGGATTCCAACGAATCAAACGAAGCACCCGCGCCGTCAGTAAACACGGACTCAGGCTGGTCATCCGAGCCGCTATCAGACCGCAGCCGATACGGTGCAGCTACTTCGCCGACGCTAAAACTCTGATCAGAAATATCCTCAGGAAAAATACTGGTTGCTCCAGAGGCGTACTCCAGTTTAAGCAAAGAATAAACGCCAGTGCAAGAGATGCTTGAAGAGAAAAGATATGTGCCGTCAACGCTGGAAGTTACATCAAATCGAACAAGTGCTTCAGACGTCGTATTTGCACAATATAGCGCCACGGGCTCATCCAGCGGCGTTCCGTCAAAACCCAACGCAACTCTTTGCGTATCTCCGAGGTCAACGTGACTCCTCTCGACATAAATAAACGAGAGGTTATTTATGTCCGAGCTATCAGCAAAAGCGTTAACAGGATGAGTAATAAACAGAAAAATAAGTGACACAGCAAAGATTGCTGTCAACAAATAGTGCTGGATACTCTTTTGCATAAACAGTCCTTAAAAGAAAAAGGCGGCCAGAAGCCGCCTTTTAATTTCTATCGAGTGGCGTAAAAAGAAAGAACAGAGTTAACAACATGATGTCTATCGGCTTCGCTTAGGCCATAGTACATTGGCAACCTGACAAGCCTATTGCTTTCAGAGGTAGTAAACCTATCTTCCCCTTCAAAGCGACCAAACATCTTGCCTGCAGGCGCATCATGCAAAGGAATGTAATGAAAAACAGCCTGGATATCGTGTTCCTTAAGGTAAGAGATAAGGTCACCGCGTTCCTTAAGATCCTTGCACTTAATATAGAACATATGTGCGTTATGCTCACAGCCCTCAGGTATATAAGGGAGCTCGATCTTACCAGCATCCGCAAGCGGCTTCAGAGACTCATTATAAAAATGCCAAGTCGAGAGTCGGTTCTCATTAATTTCATCAGCATGCTCTAACTGGGCCCAAAGATAAGCCGCGTTCATATCAGAGGGCAAGTAGCTGGATCCACGATCTACCCACGTGTATTTATCAACCTGACCCCTGAAAAAGCGCTGACGATTAGTACCCTTTTCACGAATTATCTCCGCTCGGTCGCAATAACGCGAATCATTAATCGAAAGCGCGCCACCTTCACCCATTGAATAGTTCTTAGTTTCATGGAAACTATAGCAACCAAAATGACCAATGGTTCCGAGGGCCTTGCCCTTATACGTACTCAGAACACCCTGAGCCGCATCCTCTACGACAAGCAACTTGTTGCGATCGGCGATGTCCATAATTCGATCCATGTCACACGCGACACCGGCATAATGCACGGGGACAATTACCTTGGTTTTCTCCGTTATTGCCCTTTCGATGGCATCAGGATCAATATTCATCGTTCCAGGACAGACGTCGACGAACACCAAGTTTGCGCCAACCATTTGAAACGCCGTAGCAGTGGAAGAAAAAGTGAAGCTCGGCAAAATGACCTCATCGCCAGGATGTAGATCACAAAGAATCGCAGCAAGCTCAAGTGCGCTTGTTCCACTCGTAGTTAGTAAGATTTTCTCGGAATCAAAGCGCTCCTCAAGCCACTTACTACACTTCTTGGTAAAGGGGCCATCACCGCAAATCTTATGATTTACAGCGCACGCTTCACGAACGTATTCCATTTCGGTGCCAACATACGGAGGAATATTAAAGCAAATCATATAGCAGCTCCAAATGAATAGATAGAAATTCCAAGCAGAATAAGAAGCAGTGAAGCCCATTTCCGCGGAGACATTTTCTCATGAAAAATAGTAATTCCGAATAATGTCACATATATATAGCTCGTCGCCTCTAAAAGTGGCCCCATTGAGAGAGGAATTCCTTTGTAAGCAAATATCGATAGAAATGTCGTGCAGACAAACAGAGCATATGCGCTAATTACTAGAGGATTTAGATACTCTCCCACCTTGCTGTCATAGGTCTTAAGAGCGGCCTTCTTTAACATAACTTGAGATATAGCGCTAATAAAAACACCGAGGAGCAGTAGCAATGCGTATCGAAAATCCACAGTATCACCCCTCCTAAACAGCTTCGGAATCTGAAAGGGCAAACAAAGCAACACCGATTAACACAATAATGCCTCCGGCAACTTGGAGAAAGCCAAGATGCTCCTTAAAGACAATTACACCCCACACCATGCCCCATACAACTGTAACGGCGCGATTGGCGTAGGCTGTCGTTAATGGCAGTCGTTTAATAATTTGTTGCCAACAAATAGCATAAATGCCAAGCAGCATGATAATTCCGGCATAGCAGACACAAAAACCGAAAGATAGAAAAGGATAGCCCGCCGCAAACTTACTTAAGATACCGCTACAGGAATACAGAACCAGTAGCAGGTGAAGCGCTAAGAAAACACGTCCATTTTTCAATTTCTATACACCTCGCTTCGGCAAGTACTTTTCCAAATTGTCGATCGAATCTGAAGTCAGGATATAGAAACCGTATCTGCTGCCGCTATCGACAATTTCATGCTCCATGTCATTGTCCACAGAACTTCGCTCGACCCTCACAGACCTATCGCATTCTGCTTGTCGAAGCATCGCTAAGTCTTCGCCATCAAAAATAAATCGAATCATGGCGCATTCAGGATGCTCAGAGACACTCAGATCGGGCTCATGCCCGGTGGCAACAGAAATAACTGCACCCAAGAAATCAAAGCCCGTTGAAAGCTCTACGAGATCGCTACCAATGCAGTCGCCACCCATACGGCTACCAATTTCAACAATACGAATATCCTCATTCTCATTAACCAAAATCTCCGAATGAGAAGCGCCGTATTCAACTCCTAGCGAATCCAACGCGTGAGAAACAACTTGGATAATTCTAGTACGCAAAGAATCAGAAACGGGAGCCGGCTGAAGGTGACCGGTCTCAATAAAATGCGGCGATCCAGTTGTAAACTTTCTCGTCAATGCAAGAAAATGATGTTCGCCCCTCCAGGAAATGAACTCAACGCTATATTCAATGCCAGTAAAAAACTCTTCAACGACACATGCCTTTGAAAACGAGACATCGATTGCGGAACGTACGGCATCCTCGAGCCCTTCAGAAGACTGAAGCTTGGTGATGCAACGGCTGCCAGACCTGTCAACAGGCTTAACAATTATTGGATAATTCAGGTCAAGAATATCGACATCCGACACATCAGATACCTGATAGCTCTTGGGAGAGGGGTCTCCGTTCTTGAAAAATGCCTCACGCATTAAATGTTTATTCGTTGACGCCTTAATACACTCTAGAGAATTAGCACACAGGTCAAGTTTATCAGCGACTTTAGACACAGTTATATTACCGAGGTCTGTACCGATAGAACAAATTCCGTCAACGCCGATCGATCTGCATTTCTCAGCAATTTGATCAATTTCGGTAATACTAATTGGATAGAAATAGTCAGCAGTTCGCTCGCCAATATCGCCGCATTCCCATGCGAAGACATGCGTTTCAAAGCCAAGTTGTTTGGCCTTAAGAATCAATGGATTTTGGAAATCAGACGCACCGATAATAGCGAGCTTTTTCGACATCTTTACTTCTCCCAATTGGCCGAAGAATTCTTTTCAAGATCATTCCAGCGGCCGCTTTCCATCTCAGCCTTATAATCAAGCATCATCGAATAATAGTCTCTATAAGCTGGAACAAAGCCGAAATCACGCTCAGCCTTACCCATATCGAATAAAAATGAAGGGGTGTTGTTCTTGAGCTCCGGCCTGTAAACGATTTTCGATTTAGAGCTATCGCCAAATACCTCGATGACCGCACGAGCCTGATCTTCAAGCTCCAAAGGAACCCCGCTTGTCATGTTATAAAGCCCATGCGTTGAATCGCTTTCCAAAGCCATTCGATATGCTCGAGCAACATCCTTCACATAGATAATGTCTCTTGAGATATGAGGGTCTCCCCATATCTCAAGGTTCTGTCCGGACGCGGCCTTTTCGATCCAGACTTGGATAGCAGACTTGTACGGCTTACCATCAACTAAGATTGTGCCATGAGGTCCAACGCCGTAAACAGGAGGAAAACGGAACACAGCCCCCTGAAGACCATGTTGCTGCGAATAATACTCAATCAAATCGCTGGCAGCATTCTTCGTGATGGTATAGACAGCGTGGTCGCCAGTAAAGGAGAAATTCCTGGGCTCATCCTCAGTAATGGCATAGCCCTTTCTCCATGCCCCAGAGACATCACCATAAGTAGTGGCGGAAATTATCTTCTTGATGCCATTCGTCCTGCAATACTCGAGCACGTTCACTGTGCCCATAGTATTCACCCTAACGTAATCGATGGCATTCTCTTCGTTAACCAAATCAGCAGTTGCATTGGCAGGAAGCAAACCAGCTAGAAGAATTACGCCCTCAACGTTATCAGCAGGGAGTTTAGAAAAATCTTCAGGCTTAGTAATATCAAGACTAATAAACTCGGCACCCATGTCTTCAAGGAAAGGACGAAGTCGTTCATTCCTACCGGTAGCAATAACTTGTTTGCCTGATTTGACAAGCTCGTCAACGGTATACATACCGATAAAACTAGTTGCTCCAATAACAATTACCATAGCTTACTCATCCTTTCCATTGCACTCTTTTTCAATCACATACAGAGGTCTATTTTTAACCTCAGTAAAAATATTGCCGACGTACAGTCCAACGATTCCAATTGCAGACAAAATGAGCCCACCCATAAAAAAGATGGAACAAAGAAGGCTAGTCCATCCAACTTGAATTCCCGGAACACAGATTTTCTGGACTATCGCTGCAATTAGAACGAGCAAGGCAACGAAGGACATTGCAAAGCCAACGTTAACCGCAAATTTCAAAGGCTTATTAGACTGGGCGGTAATAAGCTCAAACGCCATATTAAGCTTTTTCCTAAAACTATAGGAAGACTCACCTGCAAAGCGTTCATCGCCAACTATCTCTATCGCAGTTTGCCTAAACCCAAGCCACTTAATAAACATAGTGTATCCACGGTTATGTTCACGCATTGAACAATACTGAGAAATTACCGCGCGACGAGCAATACTGAAGTTGCAAAGTGAAGGATCATAACTGCCGTCAGTAAAATACTCATACACTTTATAAAAAGCTCGAGACAACGCCATGGTCAAAGCGCTATCTTTTCGCTCAACCCTTTTTGCAAAAACGACATCGAAGCCCTCCAGAGCTTTATTATAAAGTTGGGGAATGGCCTCCGGCCTATCCTGGAGGTCGCAATCCATTACGACAACCCAATCACCATGGCAACAATCAAGGCCTGCAGTGATTGCACGTATTTGGCCAAAATTACGAGCAAGCTTGATTCCATACACACGTTCATCAGCGTCGCATATCGACTGCACAACAGACCACGAATCATATGGATCGTGGTCGTCCACAAGAACGAGCTCGAAAGACGCCTCCATCTTTTCAAAAACATCGACGATTCGCTTATGCAGTTCGGGCAGCGCCTCTTTACAACCATAAACTGGAATTACAACAGAGAAATCCATAACTAGCCTTAGATTGAGTTTAATAACTTACTCATGATGCATTCGATTAAGCGAGCCGTCAAATCATAGCGAAGGCAATCATCAAACGAACGCCGGGCCTATTTGATGAGCACACACTGCTGACGAACCTCGCTTTTATTAGCGTTATTAAAACAAGGGCCAATCAGGTTGCCAGGCAAAATTTGGTGCCACATCTTATTGTCATGGGAGTTATCTCCCCAGAAAAATCCAATATGGCAGTCGATAGAACCATCTGTTTTAAAGAAAATTACATCGCCCTTCTTAGCCAAACCGCTATTCAACATATCGGCAACTGTATTGAAGTGATAAACCTTACAGCCAGAGTCAATTGCATAACCATACCAGCGCCACGCATTGATATAGCCGCCGCCGCCGGGCCCCGCACCCCACGGAGTGTGGTTGTTATTGGCTGCGACTGCATCAACGTTTACGCCAAGTGATCTAAATACATGAGCAACAAAACCAGTGCAGTTCATACCGGTGTAGCCCCCAGGCCCTGGAGCGCCGTTAGGATACAAGCATGTCTGATAAGAAAAGCCACTTGAATATCGAGTACCAAGATAATAGCCATTATATTGATGGCTCGTCAGCCAATTAACAACGGTTAGGCGCGGAATACCAAATACAGTGTCATTCGTACCCGTCGGCTTTACACTAACCAGATCGTCTTCATCAAAAGGCGACCATACGCCATCGAGATAAGCCTGAACGACAAACTGATAGGTCTGTCCACCGTTTAGTCCTTCAACTCTATACGAATTGCCAGTACAGTTGTATGTATATGTTTGATAGCCACTATTCGTCTTTACCGCAATAGCATAACGCGTGGCGCCCGACACCTTGCTCCAAGATAAATTTGCGCAAAGATCCCCAGCTTTGCCAGTTACACGAGGAATAATTACACCATGTGGAACTGCGTCCACGAACAGAGCATCACCACAAGCGGACCAGGCTCCATCTACGTAAGATTGCACAAGAAACTTGTGAACATGCCCATTAGTAAGGTCGGAAACTGTATAGCTAGTCCCCAAGCAATTAGTCGTGAACGTTACATATGAGCCATTCTTATACTCTGCAATCGCGTATCGCGTTGCATTGGGAACAAAGTCCCAAGTAAGCTGTATTTTTCCATCGCCAGGACAAGTGGCCTTAACATTTTGAGGAGAACGAACGTCCTCAAGAACGGCTTCACATAAATATGCGTCCGAGGAAGAGCTCCACTTTCCATTTACAAATGCTTGAACAAGAAAACGGTAAGTCTTGCCAGGATTCAGACCGGAAACCTGATATGAGGACTCTTTGACATCAAGGGAATACGTCTTGTAGCTATTTCCAGTCTTAAGAGCAACCGCATACCTCTCTGCTCCAGGAATCTGATTCCACGAAAGAACGCAGGAGGTCGCCGTGGCTTTCTCTAGATGAGGCTTCGGAGCATTAGGATCTTCAGGAATGGCGGTAACAAGATCTCTACTCCCAAATGGAGACCAGCGACCATCAATATTGGCCTGAACAATAAATGAATATCTCTGGCCATTGGTAAGACCGTCCACGGTGAACTCGGTATTACGACAGTCGTAGATGACGGTCTTGTATCCGTTTTTAGTTTTATACGCAATTGCATAGCGCGATGCACCGGCAACTGGGCCCCATTTAAGTCTCACCGACCCATCGCCAACACCGGGAATACTAACCTTGGGTGAAATAAGAGAATAAGGCATACAGGTGATGTAGTCAGTATCCTCAAGAGCTGATAGACGATTATAAATCTTCGCCCTTACATAGAACGAATATTCTTCACCGTTTTTCAATCCCTTAATTTCAATGCTAGTTTGATTAGATTTCAATCTATATGACTTACCGTTCGAACACGAAACAACATACTGATTCGCTCCGGGCACGCGGCCCCACGACAGCTCGACGCTGCCGTCGCCGGCGGTCGCCGCGGGCGCGGGCTTCACGGTGCCCTCGGGCCTGCAGCGCACGAGGCTGGCGGGGCCGAAGGAGGACCAGCGGCCGTTCACGTAGGCCTGCACGAGGAAGTCGTGGTCGTATCCGTTGGGCAGGTCGGTGGCGGCGTAGGACGTCCCGGTGAGGGACTTGGTGAAGGTGGCGTAGGTGCCGTTGGAGAAGGCCTCCGCAACGGCGTAGCGCTCGGCGCCCTCGACGGGCTCCCAGGTCAGGGTGACCTCGCCGTCGCCGGTCGCCTCCGCCCTGGGGGCGGGCGCCGACGGGTCGGAGGGGGCCGCGGAGACCAGATCGGAGTCGGAGAAGGAGGTCCACCTGCCGTAGACGCAGGCCTGCACCAGGAACCGGTAGCTCTTCCCGTTGGACAGCCCGGAGGCCTTGAAGGACTCACCGGAGCAGGAAGTCGTCAGGGTACGGTAGCCGGACCCGTTCCGGTAGGCCACGGCGTACCTCGTGGCTCCGGGCACGCGGCCCCACGACAGCTCGACGCTGCCGTCGCCGGCGGTCGCCGCGGGCGCGGGCTTCACGGTGCCCTCGGGCCTGCAGCGCACGAGGCTGGCGGGGCCGAAGGAGGACCAGCGGC
>NZ_JBBNNA010000025.1:0-4966 GCF_040098065.1 Collinsella sp. CLA-JM-H32B
GCCATGCCCTTCTTGAAGTTGAGGACCAGGTCTTCGGCGTTCATGCTGCCCCCATCATCGCGGTCTACGGGGTCAACGATATGGCACCGTGGGGACACATGTATGTCAATCCTGGTCTAACAGAGCCATAGCTAAACATGCCGAGCATATCCATAACATCTGAGGTCTTCCACCCTGGTCCAAATTTCACGCTTTTCAGCGAACTGTCGGTGGAAAAAAGGAGACGTAAATCGCCGGCTTTCCGCGTCGACCATCCGGAGATGTCAATCTCCTCGACCTTGTAAAGGTTTTTGAGCGCCGAGTCGAATTCGACGACCGAGGACGTATCCCAGCTTGAAATACTGAAGGAAGTCGCATTGCCGCAATACGCGAATGCGTGCTGCAGATTTGTGCAGTTCGACATGTCGAACTTTGCCAGATCAAAGCTCTTGCAGTTCTCCATGTACTGAAAGCAAAATGCCAACGAGTGGATTTCCATGCCATCGTCAATGGCCTTTACGGCCACGATATTATTTCTGTTAGGCCACCAGGGGGCAGTCGTCTTGCCGTCGTTTCCCACGGTCGCGGTGGCGTATCCATTTTCGAACCCCGTATACACCGCCGTCACGCGGCGGCTGTTGAGCATGTCACCGACTCTGGGGACCCCGCGGCGCTTGTAGAACATGAGGCTGTGGTCGTCCTCCGAGTACACGGCGAACGCTATCCCGTGAACGGGGTCCACGATGTCGGCGTCGGTCAACGACCCGTTGCCGCCGCCCGTGCCGCCCGACTCCCAGCTCCCCTTTGAGATTCCGTTGCCGAGCGTCCCCGCCACCGTGTTGAACTGGTTTGTGATCGCCGACGAGACCCACGGTCCCGCGATCAGCACCACCAGGACGATGATCGCGATGATCAGTACGTACTCGACTGTCGACTGCCCCTTCGGGCGGCGGGTAAATCTGGGAGATACTCCCCCCCCCGAAAGGAATTTCCGCTGCATGCATGTGCGGCTCCTCTCGGATTGCTTTGGCTGATGCTGCAGAGGATAGACGCGATTACTAAGGATGAGTCAACAATGCCGCAGCGGAATTCACACTAAGAGGGTAAGGCGTTCGGAGTGACATCCCGTTCCAAAACGTATACTTGATTTAAGGCGGAGTGGAATGTGGGCGCGCAAGGAGATGCGGAATCGATGAGAGCCTCAAAAAAACTACTGCAGTGTTATCATCTTTCATCCTCTCTATTCTTCCATTTCTGATTCTATGGGCGGCTTGGTCAGTCCTCCCTGATACAATTCCCGCTCATTGGAGTGGGGGTGTGGTTGATCGATGGGGTAATAAGCTTGAATTGCTGGTTGTTCCGCTGTTTTCTCTGATTGGTTCTATTGCAATTTCTGTGTACCTTATTGTTTCCACGCGGCGAAGAGAGTTCGCGGATTTCTCTGCTCGAATGCGGCGGGACTTTGTTGCGTGCTATATTTCTAGTCTTCTTTTATCGACAACCTGCTCAGTGATAATTGCCGTTTGGGTTCAGTTGGTTCTTACGCAAAGCACTGCGGTTGATGGGGGACTTGGACTATCGATCCTGTATTCCCTTCCCGGGCTATATGTGATCTTGTGCGCTTTGCCGCCTTTTTATGCGAGCGGCGAGAGCAAAAAGGCAGAGCGCCTGATAACAGTTCTTATTGGCTGCGCGGAGATTGTTCTTTGTGGAATAGTGCTTGAAGGTTCGGCTGCCTCTTATACGATGATTGGACTGATGATTCTGTTCTGTGCGTTTGAGATTGTGTCACAGGTAAGGGATAGCCGGTCCTTATGAGTTGAATTACGCGCGTGCGGATATAAAGGTTGGCATGTTAAGCTGGTCGTTTTCTCGTTCTGGGACATTTGCAGTAGGATGAGTGGGACTAGGCGCGCTGCGGTGTGATGGTGACGGTTGAGACTTGTATCGCTGCAAATCCGCTGATGCACATTTTGCTATTGGGCTTGAAGGTGGGACCTACAGGCCTTTGTTTGGGATGTTCCGGTCGTCCAACACGTGTTGCACGGCTTTATATTGTTACGCTCGTTCGGCGCTCCGTTGGAGCATTTCCGGGTTTGTCGGCATCATGACTTGGACAAGTGACACGCTTGCCGGGACGGTTGTAACGCCGCGCCGGTTCCGTGTGCTCCTTCGTTGTTGGCCTGTCCAGCCGGGGGCGGATTCGGCCTCATGTTGTGGCGCACGGCCTTCAGGGGCTTCCCCTGGCGAGTTATGTTCGTCCGTATGGGTAAGGGTCGGGTTGAGCTGACAATCCCGTGTTGGAAGGGGCTTGCACCACGCGCGCGATGACAGAGATTGAGTGGCTGGGCGGCCGTGTGACGAAGGTGCCGGAGCTCGCCCTGGGCGATGCGTTCGGCGAGAGCGTCCAGGCGGAGCTCGATTTCGGGTTCGACGATGTGTTGGAGGGCCTTTGGGTTGAGGTGCGCCATCATGAGCCGGATGAGGACTCGGACGGCGACCCGCGCGGGAGGGGCTGCGCACTGTACGCGGACTGCCGGTACAGCCTGGTCGAACCGTCGGACCTCGACCGTGTCTTCTGCATCCTTTACGAGGGGCAGCCGAGGGTCCAGCCGCGTCGCGGGGGAGCTCGTGAACCTTTCGCGGGCCTGCGCGTTGTCCTGCCTCATGCTCGGATCTCCCTACCCGCCAGGCGCCCTCGAGGCCCTGGCCGCGTGCGCTCGATACCTCTGCGGTCCGGCTTTCACGTCCGACCTCGCCGCCCGCGTCCGCGCGCGGATCCCATCCGGCCTCACACGCTTGAATATCGAGCTGAGCCCAAACGATGACCCACACCCCATCGGTCTTCATGATGATGCCTCGATGAGCCAGCTCGCCCAGAGCTTTCGATACAGTCGGTTGAGTCGAACAGACTTTTTTTCGAGCTTGTCCTGACGCATGAAAAGACCTTTTGTAAGTTCTTTTCCGTTGGCATCCTTCCTATTAGGCCCTTTGGACGTCTGGAAGGAGCAAATCATGATCAGAATCGCAAGCTGGACGCGATTCTTCGCGACCGCAAATAATGAGTCGTAGGATGGCCTGTTGATTCCACTCAGGATCTCGCTCTTTGCAATCTCATCCTGTCGAACGTCAAGCGCCGCCTCCATCTCGCTAGGCGTCTCGGCCTGATCGGCAACCGATGGAGCGTCCGTGTCTAAAGGCCACGGGAGGCCACGGCCTTTTTGCGGTTTGTAGCTACTTGTACTCATGTTGATTCCTCCGGTGCGAGGCTATCCAACCCAATTGCCGACTGTGCCCATAATATGGTTGATTTCCGATCTCAGCCGAAAACATTGAGCGGATAGGCCGTTCCCGCAGTTAGCCGAACGCCCCCGAGGCCCCATTCAGGCCACGGGGCGTCGTTTTCCCAGTTGAAGGAACGGTGGAGATGTGTTTCGATGGGTCCGGTGGCCATGCTCCGCCCGCCGCCCGGCACCTCTTCCCAGACTCAGCCGGACGGTCGGTCCGTCTATTCCGTTTTCGCCCTTAGGCTAGGCCAGCGGGGCATCGCCCCTCTCTGCGCGCGCCCTCTCGGCGGGGCCGGCGGGGCCGACCTGTCGGTCTACGACGGGTTCCTGAAGGGGGCGGTCGCCGATGGCAGCTAGCGAGGAGCTGGCCCGCAGGGTCGTGGAGGCCGGGCGGTCGTGCTCGCTCACCACCGCCGTCCTGGAGGAGTGGTCGAGGCTCGGCACCCCGAAGCAGGTGGAGTACCTGGCGGGCTACCTCGAGGCGGAGAGGTCCAGCCGCGAGGCCTCGAAGCGCGCGACGCTGCTCAGGCGCTGCGCGCTGCCGGCGCCCAAGACCTTCGACGGCTACGACTGGTCGGCCGTGTCGTGGCCGGAGGGCATGGGGCGCGAGTCGCTGCTCGCGCTCGACTTCGTCGAGCGCAGGGAGGACCTCGTGCTCATGGGCGACGTCGGCACCGGCAAGACGCACATAGCGTCGGCCCTCTGCGCGCTGGCGTGCGAGAGGAGGCTCGAGGCGCGCTTCTTCACGGCGTCCTCGCTCGTGATGCGCCTGAGGCGCGCCCGCGACGACGGGAGGCTCGACCGGGAGGCCGCAATCATCGGCAAGGCCCGCCTGCTCGTCATCGACGAGCTCGGGTTTCTCCCGCTCGACGCGGACGGGGCGAGGCGGCTCTTCCAGGTCCTCGCCGACGCATACGAGAGGCAGTCGGTGGTATTCACCACGAACCTGGAGTTCAGCAGGTGTGGGCGGTGTTCGGGGACGACCAGATGGCCGCCGCCCTGATCGACCGCATCGTCCACCACGGGAGGCTCGTCCAGTTCCGCGGCGAGTCCTACCGCGTCCGCCATGCCCTCATGCAGGAGGGCTAGCCGCTCAAAAAGCGTGCGCGCTTCCGATGCTGCGACTGCTCAATTTCCGATGCTCTTTTTGCTCAAATCCTCTTGACGAAACACAGAATACGTGCGGGCGGCGCTTGCAGCCGATCGCACGGTACCGGCCGCACCCGTTGCAGCAGCGCGGCCACGCCGCCAGGCGCGGGCAGGCCGCCGACAGGTCGGCCAAGCCGTCGACGCGCTCGCCGCGCCTGGACTTCGGCGCCGTCACGAACCTGTGCGACGCCACCTCGGCGCTCACCGCCGAGGGCGACCTGCACAGCTCCCTGGCGATCTCCCTGCACGAGGCCCTGCGCTCCAGCATCCTCTGGACCGTGTCCCGCTCGTGCCTGGTGAGCCTGCCGTAGGCCCTCGGGGCCGCCTCCGCGGAACCCTTTTTCCTCTTTCCGGACCGGCCGTCCTCCGATCTCCCGGTGCCGGCCGGTCCGGCCCTCAGGGTATCGGGTTCCCACATTCATCCGCACATGTGCGGATGAATGTGGGAGGTGTTCGGATGAAGTTGATAATCAAGGCTTCGATAGCAAACGCAATTTGGTTTTTGAAATATGGACGAATTCCTCGTCAGGAGGGTAAAATGGTGCCGACGG
>NZ_JBBNNA010000026.1:0-2419 GCF_040098065.1 Collinsella sp. CLA-JM-H32B
GCCATGGGAGAGCCCGTGACGTAGGTGCGCTCCGGGGCGCAGCCGGTGTCCTTGAGGTAGCGGCGGGCGTGCTCGGAGTAGGCCAGGTTGACGTCGGAGATCACGTCGACGATGCGGCGGTTGGTCTCCTCGGGCAGGCACTCGTCCTTGCAGCGGTTGCCGGCCTCCATGTGGAAGATGGGGATGTGCAGACGCTTGGCCGCGATGGCGGACAGGCAGCTGTTGGTGTCTCCCAGGATCAGAAGGGCGTCGGGCTTGACCTCGACCATGAGCCTGTAGCTCGCGGCGATGATGTTGCCCACGGTCTCGCCCAGGTCGGCGCCCACGGCGTCCAGGTAGACGTCGGGGTCGGCGAGCGACAGGTCGCGGAAGAAGATGCCGTTGAGAGTGTAGTCGTAGTTCTGGCCGGTGTGCGCCAGCAGGCAGTCGAAGTGGCGGCGGCACTTCTTGATGACCTCGGACAGGCGGATGACCTCGGGGCGGGTGCCCACGATGATCAGCAGCTTCAGTCGGCCGTCGTCCTCGAATGCGATATCGGAATAGTCCTTGCCCATGCGGCTAGACCTCCTCGTAGTAGGTGTCGGGGTTCTCGGGGTCGAAGGGCTCGTTGGCCCACATGACCGTCACGAGGTCCTCGGTGTCGGACAGGTTGGTGATGGAGTGCGTGTAGCCGGGGATCATCTCCACGGCTCGCATGTCGGAACCCGAGACGACATACTCGTCGACGGGGAACGGGTTGCCGTCGGCGTCCTCCCCCACCTTCCTGAGCTTGATCGACGCGGTGCCGGACACCACCAGAAACCTCTCCCACTTGCTCATGTGCCAGTGGTTGCCCTTGGTGATCCCGGGCCTGGACACGTTGATCGAGACCTGGCCGCGCTCGGGCGTGCGCAGGAACTCGGTGAACGAGCCGCGCGCGTCCACGTTGGGCTTGAGGCCATAGGAGAAGTTCCCCGGCTCGTAGTAGGACAGGAACGTGCTCCAGAGCTTCTTGGAGAAGGAGCCCTCGGTCAGGTCGGGCACCGAGAGCGTCTCGCGGCTATCTCGGAAGCCGTCGAGCAGGCAGACGATCTCGCCCAGGGTCTTCACATCGGTCTCCGGGACGTAGCAGAACCCGTCACCGTCGACGCGCTCCAGCCCGTCGTATCCGCAGCGGTGCTCACGCCCCAGCAGCGCACCCAGCATCTCGTCGACCAGGTCGTCGATGTAGAGGAGCTCCAGCTCGACGGAGGGGTCGTTGACGGTGTAGGGGCGGCCGTTGGCGATGGCGTCGCAGAAGGTGGCCACGGCGGAGTTGTACCGCGGGCGGCACCACTTGCCGTAGAGGTTGGGGAAGCGGTAGATGAGCACCGGCGCCCCGGTGCGCTCCGAGTACTCGCGGAACAGGCCCTCCCCCGCCAGCTTGGACTCGCCGTAGGCCGAGCCCTCGAAGCGGCCCGACAGGCTCGCCTGCGCGGAGCTGGAGAGCATGACGGGGCACCTGTTGCCGTGTCGCTCGAGCGTCTCGAGCAGCGTGGAGGCGAACCCGAAGTTGCCCTCCATGAACTCGGATTGCTCCTTTGGGCGGTTGACGCCGGCCAGGTTGAAGACGAAGTCGGCGCGGGAGCAGTAGTCCTCCAGCTCCCCGGGCGTCGAGTCGATGTCGTACTCCATGACCTCGAGGGGAAGGAGTGCCTGGTATTTGGCGCGGCGGTCCTTGCCGTCCCTTATGTTCTTCAGCGCGCAGCAGAGGTTCCTGCCGACGAAGCCCCTGGCGCCGGTGACGAGGACGCGCACCCTACTGCACCGCCTCGTGCTCGCGGCCCTCGAGTGCCAGCTGCACGTACTCGGCGGTCTTGATCTTGGCGATGGTGCCCTCCACGTCGAGCCTCTCGGTGTTGTGGGAGGTGTAGGACTCGTCGGCCTGGGTCTCCACCTCGCCGTCCACGACGAACTTGTCGTAGTTCAGGTCGCGCGAGTCGCAGGCCACGCGGTAGTAGCCGCCCATGTCCTCGGCGCGCAGTCGCTCCTCGCGGGTCATGAGGGTCTCGTAGAGCTTCTCGCCGTGGCGGGTGCCGATGACCTGGGTGCCCACGCGGCCGAAGACCTCCTGCACGGCCTCGGCGAGGTCGCCGATCGTGGAGGCGGGGGCCTTCTGGATGAACAGGTCGCCGGGGTTGGCGTGCTCGAAGGCGAACTGCACCAGGTCGACGGCCTCATCGAGGTTCATAAGGAAGCGGGTCATGTTGGGGTCGGTGACCGTGAGCGGCTCGCCCTTGCGGATGCGGTCGATGAACAGCGGGATGACGCTGCCGCGCGAGCACATGACGTTGCCGTAGCGGGTGCAGCAGATGGTGGTGCGGCCGGCGCCGTTGCGGGCGTTGGCGTAGATGATGGACTCCATCATGGCCTTGGACTTGCCCATGGCGTTGATGGGGTA
>NZ_JBBNNA010000027.1:0-2306 GCF_040098065.1 Collinsella sp. CLA-JM-H32B
CAGAGCATGGGGGGCACGCCCGGTCCCGTTCCGAACCCGGAAGCTAAGCCCCATCGCGCCGAGAGTACTGCGGGGTCAGCCCGTGGGAGGCCAGGGCGCCGCTGACCGGTGGACGGCACCGAGCCGTCATCCAGACTGAAGAAGGGGGAGGCCTCGCGGCCTCCCCTTTTTTGCGTTAAAGGCGGCATTCACTAAACAATTAAATCAATCCAATCATCCACCGGTGAATATAAACGTTCACCGTTCTGTGGCCGGTTCTCTGTTCTCAATGGACTAATATTTGCTTTAGCGCGCTGATGCGCTTGTCCTGTTTTACACGGGTTGTTTTATTGATTGTGACGGAAGGACTCACATGGCAGATGTTCATGAGCTGCTTGATACTTGGATTGCCAATGTCAAGGACGAGGAGCTCCTCGCTGAGCTCAACACGATGAAGGAGCAGGGTGACGAAGACGCCATCACCGACGCTTTCTTCCAAGATCTCGCCTTCGGTACCGCCGGTCTACGTGGCACTATTGGTGCAGGCACTAACCGTATGAATATCTATACGGTCGGTCGCGCGACGCAGGGTTTTGCTGACTATCTCAATGCGACCTTCGAGCATCCGACGGTTGCCATCGCTCGCGATAGCCGCAATAAGGGTGAACTGTTCGTTAAGACGACGGCTGCCATTCTTGCGGCAAACGGCGTGACGGCTCTCGTGTATCCTAAGATTTCTCCTGTGCCGACGCTCTCTTGGGCCGTCCGCGACCTTAAGTGCTCCGGTGGCATCTGCATGACCGCTAGTCATAATCCGTCGCCTTATAACGGCTATAAGGCCTATGGACCCGACGGCTGCCAGATTACCAGTGAGGCCGCCGATGCAATTTCTAAGGCTATCGCCGAGACCGATACGTTTACCGGCGTGAAGTCGATGGACTTTGATGAGGCTCTTGCGCAGGGTCTGGTTAAATGGATCGACGACTCGTGCCTCGAGCGTTATTATGACGCCGTTCTCGCCCGCGGCGTGACCAACCTTTCTGCCGAGGAGATCGCTGGCGCTCCGCTTAAGCTCGTCTACACTCCGCTCAACGGCACCGGCCTCATTCCCGTCACGACGGTGCTCGAGCGCGCTGGCATCACCGATGTCACGGTTGTTCCCGAGCAGAAGGAGCCTAACGGCGATTTCCCGACCTGCCCGTATCCTAACCCCGAGATTCGTCAGGCCATGCAGAAGGGCATTGACCTGTGCGAGCAGGTTCACCCTGATCTGCTGCTTGCAACCGATCCTGACGCCGATCGCGTCGGCGTTGCCGTTAAGAATGGCGATGACTATCTGCTGCTGACCGGCAATGAGATGGGCGTTCTGCTGCTCGACTATATCTGCAAGACCCGCGCTGCTCGCGGTGAGGACCTCACTAAGAAGGTTGCTGTCACTACTATCGTTTCTTCCGCCATGGTTGACGCTCTGGCCGACGAGTACGGTTTTGAGCTCCGCCGCTGCCTGACGGGCTTCAAGTACATCGGCGACATCATTACCTCGCTTTCCGATGCTGGCGAGGTCGATCGCTTTATCTTCGGTTTCGAGGAGAGCTACGGCTATCTGGCCGGCGACCACGTGCGCGACAAGGACGCCGTGAGCACTTCGCTTCTGATTTGCCAGATGGCACAGTATTACAAGCTCCAGGGCAAGAACCTTGCAGATGCGATGCACGAGCTGTACGAGAAGTATGGCTACTATCACAATAAGACGATTTCGCTGAGCTATCCGGGCGCTGAGGGTGCGGCAAAGATGGCCGGCATCATGGCCGGTCTGCGCGAGAACCCGCCCGCGGAGCTCGCCGGTTCCAAGATTGAGGCCGTCGTGGATTACAACACCTGCGTGAACGGCCTGCCGAAGGCTAACGTCATTGAGTTCGATCTTGAGGGTGGCAACAAGGGTATTGTTCGTCCTTCCGGCACCGAGCCCAAGATCAAGCTGTATATCTTCGCTAAGGGCGCGGATGCCGCCGAGGCAGATGCAGCACTTGACGCGATCGAGGAGTCCGGTCGCAAGCTGCTGGCATAAGGTATTTAAGAGTCTATTGCTATAGATGGGCGAAAGAGGGGATCTCGGATGCGAGGTCCCCTCCTATTTTTAACCAGCCAGCCGAGAGTACTTATATGTGTAGGAAATGTGTACGCCCAGATTCCCGCCCGCGGGGGCCCTCCGGTCTGGCAATATATCTCCTTGCCGCGCGGCCCGGTCGAACCGGATGGACCGCGGGGCGTGCACCTTGAGAACCGGATACTGCGAGGATGGACACACCAGATGTGTCGCATCCGGG
>NZ_JBBNNA010000028.1:0-2152 GCF_040098065.1 Collinsella sp. CLA-JM-H32B
ATTCCGTATCCCTGTACGAGACGAAAAACTGGAGCGTCGTGCGCGTGGGCATGACGGTCTACGTCCGCGCCGCGCAGATCATCGCTGATCCTGCTGAGGGTATCAAGTGTCCGTACGTCATTCCCGAGGAGCTGCGGCCCTCCCATGCCTGGTCTGCGGCGATGGTCACCGAGTACGGAGGCGTGGACAACTCGTACCGCCTGCTCGTCATGCCAGACGGCACCATCATAGTGCATAGCATGGGCGGCAAGACGGACCATCGGAACCACTTCGCCTCGCTGAGCTACCCCATCGGCATGTGATTCCGTATCCCGAATGAAGATCGCCAGCGGCAGAGCGAATATCTACGGCTGCAATGCAACTCTGGATGTCTCCTACATCCCCGCCATACACTCACTTGTTTTTGAGACGGAAGGCAGCGGCTACATGACCACCGGGACTCAGACCGGCTATTCGGCCAAGGTGCTCACTCTGCCGTCAAATTACCTACCAGCCAATGAGCGGTGTGTGTGCCTCTACGCAAACCTGCAGCTCAAATTTGGGGTGGCGCTAAGGGTTCAGACCAACGGTGACGTGATGTTCGATGTGTCCTCATCAGAGCCGATGCGCGGTTTCGGATGGCCCTCGGCTATGGGCTTTATTCCCTTGTAGCATTCCGTATCCCACGGCGACCCGATTACGCTATATGGAGGTCTGGGCAAGCCGTCTTACGTCTGGATACAGCGCATCGGACGTACCTGTGTGCTCCATTGGAGCGTTAGCCAGTCGACTGCCCAGTTTTGGCAGCCAGACGAAATCATCCCTGAAGGACTGCGGCCAGCTAGCAACATCTATGTGCCGGGGTGTGTGACGAACAATGACGGCTACGTACTCAACGTCTGTTCATACTGCTATATCAACACATCCGGCAACATTGGATTCCAAGTCGCCTTTGCGACATCTGGCGCTATAAACAGAGGTATCTGTTCGTGGGCTATCGGCTAGCATTCCGTATCCCGTGCGCCGAGAGTTTTTGTCGGTAACAAGATCGTGAGCTTCAACGATGCGAATTACACGACGCTTTGGGATAAGGCGGGCTTTGAGCGGGAGTTCGGGCGAGGCTTCGACAATTCCCGCGATTCCGTGTACGCGATGAACGGTGATGCGAGCTACAACTTCATGGTTTCCGGCGTGAATTTCTACCCGCGCGACGGGCGGCTCGTCGTCGCAATCAGCGGCGCACACACTGGCCCATTCCGAGTGAATTTTATCGTTGTACTTGGCTAGCATTCCGTATCCCACGCCTCGGGCAAGGTAGGGTCAGTATCCTATTTCAAAACAGCCGGCATTGTTATCGTGAGCTGCCTTTTCGTAAGGGTTACGATTAGTTCGTCGTGGGGAAGCGCGACAATCGGGAGGCTTCCGGAAGGGTTTCGGCCAGCCAGCAGGGTCATAGCGCCAATCGCGAGCGACTGGGCGAGCGGAAACATGTCCATCGACGCGAACGGAACGGTCGCCATTAACGCCAATAACGACACGATCTCCACCGCCTCGTCCATCTCTTCCATCGCTGTATTTCCGGCGGCGTAGCATTCCGTATCCCATCTCACCCGTATCGAGATCGTGTCAGGCCAAAGCGACGGCACCGTGACCGCGCCGACGGTCGCGGGCTACCGCTTCTTGTGCTGGGTGGCATGCGTGTCCGTCGGCTGGGTCGGCATCTGCTACATCGAGCAGCCAACGAAAATGACCTCGAGAGTCTGGTACGTCACGCAGCGGTGGAATAGCGGCGGCGGCGAGGTGCATTGCTTTGCGCTTTACGTGCATCAGTAGGGGCGCACTTCGAGCAGCCATGAGAATGGTGTGCTCTTGGCCCACCCAGCGTTCGGCTTGTTTTCCGTCTTGAAGTAGTACGTCTTACCAGCTTCCACGCCCGCGAATACGGCCTTGGCCGTAACAGTGCGCGGGACGCCGTCGCTGCCGTTGAGGCCAGTCGATACCTCCGCCACGCTTTGCAGCCCGCTCGGTGTCACCACATGGAGGCCGATCTCGCCGCCCCACGCGCCGTACGTCTCATACGCCCACACCTGTGCGACGATTACGCCGCTCACCTTGGGAGTGAATGAGAATTCGGCGCTTGAAGATGCAAAATACTCGGTCTGGGATACGGAAT
>NZ_JBBNNA010000029.1:0-2077 GCF_040098065.1 Collinsella sp. CLA-JM-H32B
CGAGCTCGTCGGGCGGCAGGTTGAGGAGCTCGTCGCCGGGACGGTGCAGGCAGACCTTCCTGAGCTTGCCGATCTCGGAAGGCACGTGCAGACCTTTCGTCATGGCCTCCTACCTTTCTTTCGGGCCCCTGTCAGGGCCGATTCGTTAGCGCCCCTCCGTGTGAGGCGTTATTGCTGACGACATATTTATATCCAAAATCAGTCCATACTTCCACCTCGCCCCCGAACGGTTTTATATGAGGGGTGAACGGCATACACATATACTTCACGCATGGCACACTTTGATTTAATAAAGTGTATTTACGTGCTTAAACGCCTTTTTAACCGAAAAATCGATTGAAACTAATCTTTGTTAAACCACCCTCAAATTGCATATTTCGCGCAACGATATGAATAGAATTCGCAATTCTCGCTACGTCTCAACCATTTTGATTTTTATTCAGAAAGAAGTTCGTCCTATTCATTTTTGTCAAACAGATTACCGTTTACCAGACGCTGGATACCGTTCACCGGAAGCTCAGTATAAGGCCCGTCGAATACCCAATCGATCTTGCGTCTCAATTTGTAACAACTTGACTTCTCGGTATAGAAAAAAGGACCCGATCCCCTAGGGAAACAGGTCCGTTTTCGATTATTGTCGGCCAATTTGAATACGGCCTTCGAAGGGAATCGTGATCCTAGCGATCGAACTCCGCCAGTGCCTCGCCCAGAAGCCTCAGGCCCTCGCGCAGAACGTCCTCGCTCGCGCAGTAGCCCAGGCGTGCGCCACAAGGAAGCTCAAAGCGACTACCGGGAACCAACAGCACTCCCCTCTCGGACAGCAGGCGCTTGCAGAACTCCTCGTCATCCTCTGGAATGTCCAGCTGGATAAACGAGGTGGACACACCCTGCGGGGCCGTCCAGGAGACACGATGCTGCGTGTCGATCCAAGCCTGCGCGATATCGCGGTTTCCAAACACGATCTTGCGGTTGCGCTCGAGGAGCTTGTCCTTGTGCTCGAGCACATAGGTCGCCAGGGCGTCGTTGAACACGCCGCCGCAAATCATGGTGTAGTCGCGGTAAGTGCGAATGCGGTTAGATACCTCTTCGTCTGCCACAACCCAGCCCACGCGGGCCGCAGGCGTCGAATAGGTCTTGGATACCGAGTTGGTGACGATGGCCTTCTCGTACACATCGGCCATCGACAAAAAGTCCTCGGTGTTCTCAAGCGGCAGGTACACCTCGTCGCACAGCACATAGGCGCCAACCGAGCGGGCAATCTCGGCGATCTGGCCGAGCGAATCGGCATCGAGCACCGTACCGATAGGGTTCGATGCGTTATTGATGCAAATGAGCTTGGTGTTGGGGCGAACGAGGCGCTTGAGCTGTTCGATATCGGGTTTCCATCCGAGCTCCTCGCAAAGCTCCCAATACTCAACCTCGGCGCCGAGTGTACGCGGGATCTCATAGAGCGGCGCATAGGTGGGCCACTCGGCAATCACATGGTCGCCGGGCTCGACCACGGCCATGATGGCGTTGAGGTTGGCACCCGTGCAGCCATTGGTCTGCAGAATGTGATCGGGATTGACCTCGCGACGATACAGCTTGGCAACCTCGGCCTTAAACTCAGGCGAACCCTCGATCCAGCCGTAGTTCATCTTCTCGCGATCCAGGCGCTCGTAGAACGTGGCGCCGTCCTGTTCATCGAGCGCGCGCAGCTCGCCCATGGTGAGCGACGAGATCGTCGACTGGGCGATATCCCACGTAGCGCTCTTCTCCCAAACGTTAAGCCATTCCTCAACGCCGATTGCCTTGATATCCATGGCCAAGCTCCTTACAAAAGCAGTCATCCAATCGTATTGACGTTCCTCATACAAGATTGGGGCGGTGCGAATACCCGCACCGCCCCAATGGGAGACATCTAATGGCAGCTAGATGTATGTATTAAGACCTGTACGGGTCCTTGAAGACCTTAGAGGTCCTCGCGCCAGAAGGGCATGCTCATGCAGCGCGGGCCGCCGCGGCCGCGGGAGAGCTCGGCGGAGGGCACGACGAGAAGGTCCAGGCCCTCCTTGTACAGCACGTCGTTGGTGACGGT
>NZ_JBBNNA010000030.1:0-1752 GCF_040098065.1 Collinsella sp. CLA-JM-H32B
GCACGAGGGCTGCCGACAGCAAGGACGATTCTATCAGAGCGGCTGACTCCCGCCCGATTATTACCATCCCACCGCGCCTGTGCAAAAAAGAGGGCCGCCAAACAGCGACCCTCCAGCGAAAGTGCATGTTATTTAGGACAGTCAAATTCTTTGAAAAACAAATGGATGCTGTAGAATTACAAATAAGAGTCACCCGGAAGGAGCGATCGATGAAAAGCAAACGATTTGTCCTGAATGCACTTCTGGTAGTAGCAATATTGACGCTCTTCGTCTTTTCGTACTCATACATGAATCAGCCAAGATTTGGATATGCTTTATACGCTGTTTTTTCCGGCGAAACAACTTACAACACTATAGGCTTCATTGACGCAATCTTTTTCTATGTAGTCGGCCCCGTATCAAGCGAACTGGTCGCTTTTGTTGTCAGCTACAACCTGAATCAACAAAGCCAAACTCACTCAGCGACTTCGGCCAAACAAGGAATCAATCTCTTCGCAATAATGTTAATTCTGCAAATTGCGACCGTGTTGATTATCGCCCTGACCGCAACAAACGTTTTGAAGTATGAGTTCGGATTCATCGCGAGCTGTCTCATTGCAATTGCCGCGGGTATAGCGGTTTCGTATACGACACCGGCAAAGAAGTAGATAAACTAACAGGGCCTATTTGGAATCCGAATCGTCCATGGAACCGTCGATGCCGGTTTTGGTGTCGTCATCCGTATTGGAATCGTCATCCTTGGGGCTTATAGGACACACATTTTGTCCTATAAGCCCCGATCAATTCATACTCCTCATCCTCGCCGAATTGCGAGTATGGCAGAATCGGCACTGGATGGCAGCGCGCTAGGCCGTGTCCGCGGAGTTACCCCCCCCGTTTTTATCGTAACAGCTGATTCTAGGGACGCTTCAAAAAGTCAACCGAGGGTTTTGTCCCGTCAAGACGCCGAACGAGAATTACGTACCGCCAAGAGCCTCAAAACACGCCCCTCGCGGAACAGAATCCTCACTCGATTTCCATGCAGAGTAAAAACGTCAATCAATCATCCTCCGCAACGTCTATCCACCAAAAAGGCCGCCCCACGTGGAGCGGCCTTTGCTCGCAGCTTTTTACTGATAGTTACTCAAAAATTATTCCAACACATCCACAGAAGAGCAGCGAATCGTATTTTTCTTTCGGGAATCGAGAAAATAGCCTACCTTGACTTTAGACCCAACGCTCACGGGGCTATCGCTTACATAGCGCGTATGTTCTGAATCAACCAGAATGGCCAGACGATCAGACCCGTCGTTATATGGATCTTCGCTTTCGACCGACATGGTAAAATCGCCAGAGCTGTCAACGTTCAACACCAATCCGCTCACGAACCACAAATGTGAATAGTCACCTCCGCTATCTTTTTGGCAACACTCCACTTTTAGAAATAGCGCAGAGAATGCGAACACGGCAACTGATATAGCGATGAAAACCTTAACGCCACTCCCCTTGCCATAAATTACAAATTTATTCGCCAAAGAAAAATACCCCTGCCTTATCCGTGTAATTAGCATAGTACTACGTTAACGTGCTCATGGCTGTGGGTTGGTTTAACCTACAGCCATGCTAAAGTTGCCAAAAGGGGCACAAAGGTATTGGCCTTACTGGTCCTCGGGCACGGGCACGATGCCGCAGTGCTCGCAGTGAATGGCCGGGATGGGGTTGCCCCAGTAGCGCTGACGGCTGATGAGCCAGTCGCGCAGACGGAACTCGACC
>NZ_JBBNNA010000031.1:0-1576 GCF_040098065.1 Collinsella sp. CLA-JM-H32B
AAAACCGACGCTCCTATAAGTTGTCAATAGGCAGTTTGCGGGAGCGCTCCCTTCAATTCGCACAGGAGCTCGTAATACCTCCTCTCCAGTTTCGTCGACCGCCGTCTCCCATGTTCCAGGTGACCGAGTGAGGCCGCGGACATGCCGAGCCCCGCGGCGGCCTGCTTCTGGGTCACCCGCATCGCCTTGCGCATCTTCGCGAGCTCGGGGCCTTCCGGCGCGGCGCCGTCGGGATTCGGGTCCATGAGCACGCGGTACACCTCCCGCGCTATGTAGCGCTTCAGGCAGCGGATCGCCTCCCTCCGGGACTTCCCCTCGGAGGTTCGCTTCGCCACGTACCTCTTCGTCCTCTCGTCGTATGCCATGCGCTTGATCGCGATCTCGTAGAGCGCCCAGTTCGCCTGCCGGTTGCCGCCGCGGTTGAGCCTGTGCCGCTCCGTCTTCCCGCTCGACGCGGGGATCGGGGAGACGCCGCACAGCATCGAGAACGCCGCCTCGCCCTTCAGCCTGCCGGGGTTGTCGCCGGCGGCCACGACCAGGGCGGCGGCGGTCGTCGTGCCGCAGCCCTCGATGCCGAGCAGCGCGGGCGCGTTCGCCTCCAGCAGCGCGCGGATGCGCTCGTCGAGGGACTCGACCTGGCTGCGGGCCTCCTTCCAGACCGCCGCGACGGACCGCAGCGAGGCCAGCACGCTCTCCTCGAGCGCGTCGCCCGCCTTCCTCCCGCGCGCGAGCAGCGGCATGAGGTCCTTCGGCCGCTCGCGGCCCCTGAACCGCTCCCTCAGGGCGCTCGGGGCCGTCGTGAGCATCGACTTCGCGCAGGCCACGCAGGACGTGGACGTCGCGACGGCCAGCCTGCGCGCGACGTAGAGCTGGCGCACCGCCTCGACCCAGCCGTCCTGCGACTTCGGCACGGAGCAGCCCCTCCCGGACGCCGCCTTGCGCGCCGCGCGCTCGGCGTCCAGCGGGTCGCTCTTCCCCTCGCCGGGCCTCGCCTTGTCCCTCTTGGGCCTGAGCACCTCGACGACGTTGTACCCGAGCTCCACGAGCCTCCTCGTCAGCCCGGCCCCGTACGACGCCGTGCCCTCGACGCCGACGACCATGCAGCTCCCCGGGTCGCCTATCGCCTCCGCCAGCCTGTCGTAGCCCTCGGGGTCGGCCCCGAAGCTCCCGCTCCAGATCTTCCTCCCGAGGCCGTCGAGCAGGCACAGGACATGCACGTCCTTGTGCGTGTCGACGCCCGCGATGACCGTTTCGCCTTCCATTTTCGCTCCCCTCGGTCTGCCGCCTGCTCCGCGCCCGGGTCTCCCAGACATTGCACTGACGGGAGCGCTACAATCAAGTTGCCTTATCCGATTGTCCGCGCTCATGCTCCTATTAGGTCATGGCAGGACTCCGGGTCGCGGAAGCCGGGGCGAGACAGGTCGGATTTGAGGACGGCCGAAGAGGCGTCAGCAGGTCAGTGGGTCATCGTCCCGGCGTTCAGCATCAGGGTAGCGCTGCGACGCGGAAATCGCGCGCTGTTGACGCGCCCCCGCAGTGCCCGCTTCCCCCAAGGACAATTATCAGTGCAGGTAGA
>NZ_JBBNNA010000032.1:0-1430 GCF_040098065.1 Collinsella sp. CLA-JM-H32B
GAAGCGAGTGGCGAACGGCTGAGTAACACGTGGAGAACCTGCCCCCTCCCCCGGGATAGCCGCCCGAAAGGACGGGTAATACCGGATACCCCGGGGTGCCGCATGGCACCCCGGCTAAAGCCCCGACGGGAGGGGATGGCTCCGCGGCCCATCAGGTAGACGGCGGGGTGACGGCCCACCGTGCCGACAACGGGTAGCCGGGTTGAGAGACCGACCGGCCAGATTGGGACTGAGACACGGCCCAGACTCCTACGGGAGGCAGCAGTGGGGAATCTTGCGCAATGGGGGGAACCCTGACGCAGCGACGCCGCGTGCGGGACGGAGGCCTTCGGGTCGTAAACCGCTTTCAGCAGGGAAGAGTCAAGACTGTACCTGCAGAAGAAGCCCCGGCTAACTACGTGCCAGCAGCCGCGGTAATACGTAGGGGGCGAGCGTTATCCGGATTCATTGGGCGTAAAGCGCGCGTAGGCGGCCCGGCAGGCCGGGGGTCGAAGCGGGGGGCTCAACCCCCCGAAGCCCCCGGAACCTCCGCGGCTTGGGTCCGGTAGGGGAGGGTGGAACACCCGGTGTAGCGGTGGAATGCGCAGATATCGGGTGGAACACCGGTGGCGAAGGCGGCCCTCTGGGCCGAGACCGACGCTGAGGCGCGAAAGCTGGGGGAGCGAACAGGATTAGATACCCTGGTAGTCCCAGCCGTAAACGATGGACGCTAGGTGTGGGGGGACGATCCCCCCGTGCCGCAGCCAACGCATTAAGCGTCCCGCCTGGGGAGTACGGCCGCAAGGCTAAAACTCAAAGGAATTGACGGGGGCCCGCACAAGCAGCGGAGCATGTGGCTTAATTCGAAGCAACGCGAAGAACCTTACCAGGGCTTGACATATGGGTGAAGCGGGGGAGACCCCGTGGCCGAGAGGAGCCCATACAGGTGGTGCATGGCTGTCGTCAGCTCGTGTCGTGAGATGTTGGGTTAAGTCCCGCAACGAGCGCAACCCCCGCCGCGTGTTGCCATCGGGTGATGCCGGGAACCCACGCGGGACCGCCGCCGTCAAGGCGGAGGAGGGCGGGGACGACGTCAAGTCATCATGCCCCTTATGCCCTGGGCTGCACACGTGCTACAATGGCCGGTACAGAGGGATGCCACCCCGCGAGGGGGAGCGGATCCCGGAAAGCCGGCCCCAGTTCGGATTGGGGGCTGCAACCCGCCCCCATGAAGTCGGAGTTGCTAGTAATCGCGGATCAGCATGCCGCGGTGAATGCGTTCCCGGGCCTTGTACACACCGCCCGTCACACCACCCGAGTCGTCTGCACCCGAAGTCGCCGGCCCAACCGAGAGGGGGGAGGCGCCGAAGGTGTGGAGGGTGAGGGGGGTGAAGTCGTAACAAGGTAGCCGTACCGGAAGGTGCGGCTGGATCACCTCCTTTCTAGGGAGA
>NZ_JBBNNA010000034.1:0-1003 GCF_040098065.1 Collinsella sp. CLA-JM-H32B
TGTGACGGCGTGCCTTTTGTAGAATGAGCCAGCGAGTCGCTGGCGCGGGGCGAGGTTAACCGAAAGGGAGCCGAAGCGAAAGCGAGCCTTAACAGGGCGACTTGAGTCCCGCGCCGCGGACGCGAAGCCGGGTGAGCTATCCGTGGGCAGGCTGAAGCGGGGGTAAGACCCCGTGGAGGGCCGAACGCACGTCGGTTGAAAACGGCGGCGATGACCTGCGGATAGGGGTGAAAGGCCAATCAAACCCGGAGATATCTCGTTCTCCCCGAAATAGCTTTAGGGCTAGCGTCGCGCGTTCACCGCCGGAGGTAGAGCACCGGATGGACGAGGGGGCTTCGCCGCCTACCGAATCCAACCGAACTCCGAATGCCGGCGGCCCAGAGCGCGGCAGTCAGAGCATGTGGGCTAAGCTGTGTGCTCGAGAGGGAAACAGCCCGGACCGCCCGCTAAGGTCCCCAAGTTCCAGCCGAGTGGCAAAGGATGTGCGTCCGCCCAGACAACCAGGATGTTGGCTTAGAAGCAGCCATCCATTCAAAGAGTGCGTAACAGCTCACTGGTCGAGTGGACATGCGCCGACAATACACGGGGCTAAGCTGGACACCGAAGCGGCGGGATTTTGATTTTCAGAATCGGTAGGGGAGCTTCCCATGGGCGGAGAAGCCGGAGGGCGACCGACGGTGGAGCGCATGGGAGTGAGAATGCTGGCATGAGTAGCGAGAGACGAGAGAGTAACTCGTCCGCCGTGAACCCGAGGTTTCCTGGGCAAGGCTAATCCTCCCAGGGTCAGTCGGGGGCTAAGGCGAGGCCGGTAGGCGTAGCCGACGCGCAGCAGGCAGACATTCCTGCACCGCGCACGCGGCGCTACGACCGACGGGGCGACGGATGGGGGTGGCTCGGCGGGGTTCTGGACGTCCCCGTGATGGAGCGCGGCCCGCGGACCAGGGAAATCCGGTCCGCACGAGGGCGAGGCTCCGGACGAAGCGACTGAGCGAAGCGAGTGAGC
>NZ_JBBNNA010000035.1:0-914 GCF_040098065.1 Collinsella sp. CLA-JM-H32B
CGGACAAGCTCGTTGGAAAGACCCATCTGCTGGCTCTCGCCGGAAACCTTGGGCGCGTGGTCGATGGCATCCTGTGTGGAGCGTGCGAGCTGAGCCGGGTCGGCACCGATGCGCTCGATAATAGGCGGTTCGACAGAAAGCTCTCCGGACTTCACGCCGTTTCTGATCGCATTGTAGACAGCCAACTCGTCTTCGCAGTCGGCGAGCACGCGGTGTGCGTCGTCGTTTTGGATGTACAGTAAATCTCGAAGGTCCTCCATGCACCAGCGTCCGAGATCTGGCCATGCGCGTCGCGCGAGCTGATAAGTGTCGATCGCGATGTTGTAGTTAAAGTCCAGGCCAAAGCCGTCCCAGGCAGAACGGCATTGTTTCCTTGATTATCAACTTCATCCGGACACTTCCCGCATTCATCCGTGTGTGTACGGATGAATGCGGGGTTCGATACCCCGGCGGCCTGATCGGCAGACCGCCGGGAGTTCTCACTCCTCGATAAAAGCCGGCACTCGGTTAGTCCTGCGCATCTTGAAATCGCCAGTCTCGTGGGAGACGTAGAGAATGCCGTCCATCCCATCTCGTGATGCATACGACAGGTGAACTGAACCGCAATCCGATCCATCATTGTCGAGAAGATCGAACGAATTCGGGTCGCTCGTTGCGGCCAAACGACCACTCAGACAAGAGCCATCGTCATTACAGATTTGCCATTCCATGTCTTCGCCTGCAAGAATCGCCATAGACGGCCTGGTCGCGCCATCGTTGACATACATCCCGTCTATGCCAAACCCATTTTCAGCGCCATCGATGAACGACTGCTCGGACCTATACCTCGCAAATGATGCACATAGCACCATTGCAAGACAAAGTACAAAGCCAACAATCGCTATCTTTGCATAGCTCTTGCTATCATGTCATAC
>NZ_JBBNNA010000036.1:0-975 GCF_040098065.1 Collinsella sp. CLA-JM-H32B
AGCCCCATCGCGCCGAGAGTACTGCGGGGTCAGCCCGTGGGAGGCCAGGGCGCCGCTGACCGGTGGACGGCACCGAGCCGTGCGCTTGAATTGAGAAGGGGGAGGCCTCGCGGCCTCCCCCTTTTTTTGCGTTTAAAGGCCAAATTCGGGCACTTGATCGCTTGGTCCTTCTGTTGTCCGGAATGGCGTTTATCGTCGAGATGATCAGTCGCGTCTCTGGAAGTTGCAGGCTGCTTTCAATTGCTTCTATTTGTTGTCGGGTGTTGCTGGAGCATCGCATCTATTTCGATGGCGAGTGAAACGGATCTACCATATTCGAACTCTAGTGAGGCATATCGTGTCTTCGCGGTATCCGATTCAGGCTTATGTTGCAACGGGGCTCTATCGTTATTTGATAGGGCTCCGTTGCTATTTAAGGTCGTAGGAATAAGCAAAATCGTTTCTAGTGTTCTAAGCATGTGGCTCTTGCTTATTAGGGTATAAGGTCGGTACTTCTACATCAGACAGCAAGATCGCCGAGGTCATACGGTCTGTCTGTGATTTATGACCGCCCATACGACCCTTGTTATTTCCAGGGCCACCTAGTTCATTTGTGAACAAAATATGGAGTGCGGGATTCCCGCCCGCGGGGGCCCTCCGGTCTGGCAATATATCTCCTTGCCGCGCGGCCCGGTGCAACCGGGAACCAGCGCAGGCGTGCACCTTGAGAACCGGATACTGCGAGGATGGACACTTCCGAGTGTCGCATCCGGGCAGACATCGAACCATTTGAAATGGTCTAACTTGGATTTGTTTTTCGCAAGGCCGCCGAGAGGCGGCCCCGAGAAATTCCTTTTCCTATCTAATAGAACCATATGAATCGAACGGAACCGATCAGCGATGACTGAGAGGACCGGACGGGCTCGAAGCCCATATATTTTGGACGGAGAGTTCGATCCTGGCTCAGGATGAACGCTGGCGGCGCGCCTAACACAT
>NZ_JBBNNA010000037.1:0-849 GCF_040098065.1 Collinsella sp. CLA-JM-H32B
GCCATAGCATCCGGAGATGATTGGTGGAAAGCCATGTATCCAAGAAGCCATTGCGTTGCAGCGCTGGAGTCAAAAAGGATGTTTGCAGGGTACATCTCATGTTCATATTCGAGTTCACGGGTAGATAAGTCGAGCTTGACGTCTCGATCGAAATTCTCCTTAATTCTCCTGTCCTCGGGAACGGAAACAATGGCGTCATACCTATCAGCTTCCGGATCAAGGCAAGTGTTCATGTCCAGATAATAGAGACGTGAGATGGCGACGCGTTTGTCGTTGGTTGTAGCAACTGCATCCTTCCCGTACAGGGATCGATACATCGAAGTCAAACGCTGCTGACCGTCCATAACTAAATAACGAGGTGTTGCTTCTGAGGAAGGAGCTCCTTCGATGGTGCGATATTTGAATTTAACCTCCGAGCCGCCATATTCAAGTTGCATCAATGCGCCCACTGGATAACCTTGCGAAAGGCTTGCGAGCAAGCTTCTAATTCGATTATCGTCCCAGGTCCATTTGCGTTGGAAGTCGGGAAGCTGTGTCTCTCCCTTATGAATGCTGAACAGCAAATCGGAAAGATTCGTGTCATTTGATTTTGGTGCTGATATTGCCATCTTTGCCTCTGTGAGTCTTTTCGATACTTATTGGATAAGGAGACTATTCTGCTCTGAGTAGACGCCTTTTCTGGGGTGTTTTCCAAACTCGTCGGCGGGATTGCACATTTCGAGTGCTAGTCCAAGTCGATTAACAAGGATCTCGGAATCAATACGGTCCAAAAACAACTCCTATGTTCGGGTTGGAGCGTGTCGCGCCATCGATGAAATGCAGGTATTCCTCTATTGCCCCTCTTCGAAT
>NZ_JBBNNA010000038.1:0-810 GCF_040098065.1 Collinsella sp. CLA-JM-H32B
GATAGGAGCTGAAGAGGGACGCCATTTCTTGCTTATTGAGTTGGGCCGATGTCGTGATCACCGCGCGGTACAGGCGGTTGATTTCTTTGCACTCAATAGCGTTGTTGTTCATCCAGCAGCTGTAATAGCGATAGTCGGGAATCGCTGTGATGTTCATGACACACTGCCTGCAGACATTTTCAAGGAGATACCTGGCCATGCCAGATATCTCTCCGTGTGCATGGCGCGTAATGGCTTTATCGAATATCGGAGCAAAGAAATCGAGGTCGCGTTCCTTTTGTTTTTGAAGGTTGACTTCGATTTCGGCTTCGTTCAATTCTGCTTGCGCGGACTCTTGGTCGGAATCGTCTGGATCGAGCCAGTCGTCATGGTCTGGTTCGGCTGCGTAGTCCATCGAAGCGTGTTGCGCATCGTGGGGAGCAGGGGGCTGACGAATGGCGTTCTGCAAATCGATGTAAAAGCGCAATTTTGCTCGCTCACGAAAGTGGCCCCCAATCTCGTTGAAAAGCGAGCTTAAGTCGACGCGTAATAGGTCGTTGGCTACGGAGACGAGATTCCATGCGCTTGCATTGCCGGTTGCGTTTCCGTCATCGGCGCAATCAATCTCTGGCGTTCTGTTAAGAAGAAGCATGCGGGGATTGACGGGAGAGCGAAGAAAGCCAGCCTCGAAACCCCAGCTAAACGGCTCTTGTTCGGAATCAAGCATTAATGCTCCAAACAGCCAAAATTTAAAACCCGATAAAAGTCATATTACGCGGCTGTTTGCGGCTGTTCAATGGAATCAAGCGAAAAGGCTTAAAACCAGGGAGG
>NZ_JBBNNA010000039.1:0-773 GCF_040098065.1 Collinsella sp. CLA-JM-H32B
TTCTGGGCCATGACGTCGATAGCGGCGGCCTGGGTGCGCTGGGAGATGCCGACGGCGAGGGTCTTCTCGTTGATGTTCAGCACGTCGCCGCCCTCGGTGTGGAACTGGCAGTCGCGGCGGAAGTACAGGGAGACGTCCTTGTAGTCGGGGTGGTACTTGAAGACGTACTTGCCGTACAGGGTCTCGCGGTTGCGGGTGACCGAGTACATGCGGTTGAGGTTGACGCCCTCGCCGACGACCGCGAACGGGTCGCGGGTGAAGTAGAGGTTGGGCATCGGGTCGATGATCAGGTCGGACTCGGACTCGGAGTTGACCAGGGAGTCGAGGGTCGTGGACGCCGTGAGGGGCATGTCGATCTCGGCCTTGGTCATGCCGGCCATGGTCTTCTTGACGAACTCGAGGTTGTCCTCGATGGAGTCCAGCTTCTCGCGGACGATCTGCGGCATGTGCTGGCCGCGGATGCCGGCCTCGGCGATGTACTGGTCGGTGAACTCGGCGCGGGCGCCGGGGACCTGGTCGAACACCTCGGCGACGAGGTTCTCGAGGTAGAGGACCTCCACGCCCTGGTCCCTCAGGATCTGGGCGAAGGTGTCGTGCTCCTGCTGTGCGACCTCCAGGAACGGGACGTCGTCGAACAGGAGTCGCTCGAGCTCGTCGGGCGGCAGGTTGAGGAGCTCGTCGCCGGGACGGTGCAGGCAGACCTTCCTGAGCTTGCCGATCTCGGAAGGCACGTGCAGACCTTTCGTCATGGCCTCCTACCTTTCTTTCGGGCC
>NZ_JBBNNA010000040.1:0-672 GCF_040098065.1 Collinsella sp. CLA-JM-H32B
GGGGATATGCACACTGCTGTGCATGGGTTCGCCCATTCGGAGACCCCCGGGTCGAAGGATGTGTGCTCCTCGCCGGGGATTATCGCAGCTTGCCGCGTCCTTCATCGGCTCCCTGTGCCAAGGCATCCGCCGTGCGCCCGTGGTATCTTGCGGGACCGCATCGGGCCCGCGGGATATCCACGTGTCGCTAATTAAGTTAATTAATCGATATCATGAATAGCGCTCGTATGTCGCAATTCGGGTATCTCATACCGCGGCACAGCAGTTGTACTGTGCTCGCGATCAGATGCTCCTCACTCATATATAAGTGAATTCTTCTTGTTTGGATCGGATGAATGATTGCTATCATTCTGTCTTTAAATCGCAGAAAAGAATCGAGTCTGGAAGAGAATACTCTTCCATCTCTCTCCTATCGCTATGCGGCTCTCAAGGTACGCGGGTGCGACCCCGGGGACCGGGTGCTGCGGGGAATCATCCGTGGCGGGACATCTACCGGACGGGCTCCTGCCCTCTATTCGAGTTAAGTTGATCTCTCTAAGAATGTGTCTCCCTAGAAAGGAGGTGATCCAGCCGCACCTTCCGGTACGGCTACCTTGTTACGACTTCACCCCCCTCACCCTCCACACCTTCGGCGCCTCCCCCCTCTCGGTTGGGCCGGCGACTTCGGGTGCA
>NZ_JBBNNA010000041.1:0-623 GCF_040098065.1 Collinsella sp. CLA-JM-H32B
GCGTTTGCCAGCGCAGCGCGCAAGGCGCGAAGCGCCGCAGCGGCCGCCTGCGGAGCAGGCTGAACCCCTGACGGCCCACCATAGAAAAGAAAGCGATCGACTCCGGTTGGTCGCTTTTTTGTTGCCGGTGCACGGGTTCGAACCCGAACTTCTCTATATATAAGAACGCTTGGCGAACAAAACCTGCCTTTTACCGATGGGAAACAAATAGCTGATGCTTTTGGAGTAAAGTGGCGCTCCAGAGATGACCGATGCCTTAACACCTATAAACCAGCTGGTCATCGCCAATATCAGAAGCTGCTGCTTCAGTTTTAACCTCAGTGATGCGACTGAGGGACCTATTCATTTGTGAACAAAATATGGAGTGCGTGATTCCCGCCCGTGGGGGCCCTCCGGTCTGGCAATATATCTCCTTGCCGCGCGGCCCGGTCGAACCGGATGGACCGCGGGGCGTGCACCTTGAGAACCGGATACTGCGAGGATGGACACACCAGATGTGTCGCATCCGGGCAGACATCGAACCATTTGAAATGGTCTAACTTGGATTTGTTTTTCGCAAGGCCGCCGAGAGGCGGCCCCGAGAAATTCCTTTTCCTATACTAAAACCATATGAATCGAACGGA
>NZ_JBBNNA010000042.1:0-589 GCF_040098065.1 Collinsella sp. CLA-JM-H32B
CTTCGCGTCCGCGGCGCGGGACTCAAGTCGCCCTGTTAAGGCTCGCTTTCGCTTCGGCTCCCTTTCGGTTAACCTCGCCCCGCGCCAGCGACTCGCTGGCTCATTCTACAAAAGGCACGCCGTCACAACTAAAAGTTGCTCCGACTGCTCGTGGGCGCACGGTTTCAGGTACTGTTTCACTCCCCTCCCGGGGTGCTTTTCACCTTTCCCTCACGGTACTGGTGCGCTATCGGTCACAGGGTAGTACTCAGGCTTGGATGGTGGTCCACCCAGGTTCGGACCGGGTTTCACGTGCCCGGCCCTACTCAGGGACCGCGTCGCGCCGTCCGGTCTGGGTTCGCGTACGGGGCTGTCACCCGCTGCGGCCGGCCCTCCCATGCCGTTCCGCTCCCCAGCCGGACCTGCGCCCGGGGGCGGCAGCCCCCGGATGCGCGGCCCTGCAACCCCGTCGGCGGAACCCCTGCCGGGTATGCCCGCTCGACGGTTTGGCCATCGGTCCCCTTTCGCTCGCCGCTACTCGGGGAGTCTCGAGATTGATTTCCTCTCCTCCGGGTACTTAGATGTTTCAGTTCCCCGGGTTGTCCTCCCC
>NZ_JBBNNA010000043.1:0-5623 GCF_040098065.1 Collinsella sp. CLA-JM-H32B
CGTCATGCCGCAGGCGTGACATATAAGTGCGCTTTACCCCTACGGGCTAAAGACATTATAGCCATTCCGCGCCGCCGCGAAATGACCTACCATATGCACGGGTAGCGTCGGTGCCGCCGCCGACGCGGACAATTTCGACGGATTGGGCAAGGTGGTTCCGCATGGCGACGCTTGAGGAATTGGAAAAACGCAAAAGGCAGCTCGAAGCGCAGATTCAGCGCAAGAAGCGCGAGCTTGCGAAGTCCGAGCGCAAGGCGAGGAACCACGCCGTCATGGTCGCTGGCGGCCTGCTGATGGCGAAGGCCCCGGACGGTGACTGGAAGTCGGTCGATTGGAACGCGCTCGCCGCGCTCATCGCCGGGCACGCCGACGAGATTTCGGCGTGCGGTACGCAGCCGCTCGACACGGATGGGGCGAGCAAGCGCCTTCGCGAGTGGGAGAAGGCAAAGCGCCAGCAGGTGTAGCGGCACTCGCCAGATGCCCAAAATCGGCCTTAAAAGAAAATGGCCGCAGACTTCCACCTGCGGCCACATTTCAGAGCCTTAAAACGGCTCTCAGACGTTCATTTGTGCCAAATCAGCTGAACGAGCAGTAGACGTACCCGCCCTTTCGGTCATACTCCCAATCGCCCGGAAGCTCGCTGCCGTCCGAATCGACCTCGACCCACCAGCCGTCCTCCGGGTCTCCCATGACGCGCCAGCGGCGCTTGCCGAGCTGCGACACGAGTTCATCGCCGTCAGGCTCGACGAGCGCGGAATCGCCCACATCGCCGACGCGCTCGACCGACAGAACCCACGCCTTTCCCTCGACGCTCGCGATTCGGTTGAAGAACTCCGACAGCTCGAAGTCAGCCACCTCGATGCGCTCGCATTCCCCCGACCTGCGCAGCACGGATACGTTCCACTTCACGGCTAGCCCCTCCAAGCCCTCTTGAGCCTTTGCCATCGGCTCAGCTTCTGCTCGGTCGATTCCAGCGCGAGCGTCTGGGCGGTCTCGTGGTGGAGCGCCTGAGCGCCCTGCACGGCCTTGGTGCTGTCGGCCACGGCATCCATGAGCTTGGCTATCTGCTCGTCCTTCTTGGCGAGCTGAGCATCCTTGACAGCAAGCTGCTCGACGAGCGCGGCAAGCGCTGGCGAATCGGCTCCGCTCGACCGCTCGGCACCGTGTATCTCCTGTGTATCTCGGTGTGTATCACCCTGTGTATCAGGCGGCTCCTCGTCAAGCGAATCGATGAACCCGCGAATCAAATCAGTTTGGGAACATCCTCGCAGCTCGGAAACCTTTTTTAGCTTGCAGATTTGCTCATCTGTAAGCCTGAACATCTTCTGCGGCACGTGTATCTCCTGTGTATCTCGGTGTGTATCACCCTGTGTATCAGCCCATTTCATCACCCAAATGAAAAGCGGGCAAGAATCAATCGGCTTTCGGCTCCGTCATATCGACGTGAACGTGCCCGTTTTCGTACCATGCGCCATCCGGCAGGCCGTCGGTGTCGCACTTCCAGCCCCTCAGCCATTTGATGACGGTAGGACGCGACACGCCAAGCGCCTTGGCTATGTCAGAGTGGTTCGCGTCCGGATGCTCGCGGGCGTAGGCGCGGATTAGTTCGCGCTTCTTCGGCGCACCGTCTTTGTTCCGCCAGCTCCCCTCTGGGTCGGTAACTCCTTGAATCGCCCGCATAACCGCCATGTGTTGCGCCTGCTTCCTGTAGTTCCGCTTGTTTTTCGGGATCGCTATTCCCGATATCCTCTCCAAGTCCTTGATGGGGAACTTCTTGTACCGCAGGTCGAGGCATTCGAGAGCGTTCTCGACCTCATGGTCGTTGCCGAACGGGTGCTCGGTGTCTACCGAATCCAGGAACGGCACCAGCGAATCCATGTCCGCCTTGACGCGCTCGCGGTCGGTGATGCCGCACTTCACGGCGTATATCGCCAGAGCCATCAGGCAGAAGTACCTGTGCTTGTATGATGCGCCCTCGCGTATCTTCCGAAGCCACCAGTTGTATAGGTCTTCCTTGGCATCCCATGAGCCGTCGGCATGACCGCCGTTGACGATGACCTTCTCGTACCACTCGGGGAACTTCTCCTTGGCCTGTTCGAGCGTGTACCTCGTCTCCCTCCACTTCTTGGATAGGTCGACTTGCTGGTCTGGAGGAAGGAACCCGTTTAGCTCTTCGAGCGAGAACGGATGCGTGTTGACCCTGAATGCCCTCACCGTACCGCCGTCCTTGGTCTTGCCGCCGATGATGCGGAACCCTTGGTTGATGCCCTGGTGCTGCGGGTGCTCCCATTCCCTCGATGTGTACTTGTTCCACATCTGGTCGGTCAGGCGGTACTTCATGTCCTTCAGCAGGCTTTTGGTGTTCGGGTAAAGGTCGGCGGGTTCCTCGAGGACGTAGTACAGGTGGATATTGTGCCCGCTCAGGATGATGTAGTTCGGATCGGGATAGTAGGGGTAATCGCTGCGGCAGTTGTAAAAGAAGTTCCGCAGAGTAACGTCATCCTGACCGTCGAGGTCGAAAATCAGGGCGCACATCTTGCTCTGCGCATCGGCGGTGTTCGCCCTGCCCCAGTAGGTAAGCCCGTTCGTTATCGCCCAGTTCGCATCGCTGAACTCGGCAAGAGTGTCCTCGAGCGTGTCCTCAAACAGGATGCGACGGCGAACCCTGTCCCCTTCGAGCTTCCCGTCCTCGTCGTAATGACCGCCGAACGAGCCGACGATGATGGGGTTCGCCTTGTGCTCACCGCTTGGCTCCCCTTCGGTCTGTATGAACCCGTACCCGAGCTGAAAGATATCGGAGTAGACATCCATGGCCGAGACCTCGAAAGCCCCGTACTCAAGAAGAACGGACTCAAGAGACAACCCACTCACCAACCCATCCCGGAAACCTCATAGGCACGTTATATTATCAATACTGCAATTTTACACCTAGAGCCAGAGAAAAAGGCCCCCTAGGAACCTATCCCAGAAGCCCTCATAGGCACGTTATATTATCAATGATTTTATTTTACACCTAGAGCCGAAAAGACCCCCTGAAATACGGGCGTATTTCTCCCGATAGAAAGATATGATATGATTTCATATCATATCGAGAGGAGAACGGGCATGAGCCAGATAGGGGTTCACCCCAGAATCAGCGAGCGGCACCCCGAGGTGAGCGATGCGGACGTGATGGCGGCGATGCGGTCGATGATTCGCTACAAGCAGCGCGAATCGGGCGAGTGGATTGCCGTCGGCACGGACTCCCGCAGCAGGCTGGTCGAGCTCGTCTACATCTACGATGCCGACGATGACTACTTCTTCGTCTACCACGGGATGACACCGCCGAGCGGCAAGACGCTCAGGGAACTAGGCTTGGAGAGGTGATTTTGATGAACGTGAACGATTTCATGGCGAAGCACGGCATCACCGATGCCGACCTCGACCGTATGGCCGCGCCCTACGAAGACGGCAGCTTCGAGCCGGAACCCGATGGCAAGGTGTTCAGCGGCTCGCACCTCGACGCGGTCGGAACCCGCCGCGTGACGGTAGTCTACGACGCGAAGGACACGCAGAGGGTGGCCATGATAGCCCGCAGCAAGGGCGTGAAGCCGTCTTCGGTCTACAGGGACGCACTCGACTATTATCTTGCCGCACAGGCTTAAACGGTTGCCGCAGGCGGGTCAATGTAGCAGGCGGTGACTACGGGGCGGCGTGTTCCGCGCTTGCGCGGATCTAAGCCGACTCGTTCACCGGCTGCGGAATTGACGCGACGGTCAATCGAATAGACCAGACTTGAAAAAGGGTCGATGGATGCTCTGCTCCATCGACCCTTTCCTTGCTACCTGTCCTGCCCGATGTTGGGGTTCCGCTCGTGGCTCGGCTGCTCCTTGCGCCTTTGCGTCTGCTGTTGCGAAGCGGAACCGCCGCCCGGTCTCGGCTTTGGCTTGGGAGCGTCCTTCGCATGGCTCAGCCGCCACGCGTCGCACCTCTGCCAAGCGGACGAGATTGCCTGCTTTACGTCAGCATCGTCGGCGATTTCCGGTGCCGGGCGCGGCAACTTGAGCTTCGGCATGTCGGCGAGCATGTACCCGCCGCCGCGCGATTCCGCGCTCACGCCGCCCCTGTATTCCTTCTCGCGACGCTTCACGTCGGCGATGTAGGCATCCCTCATGCAAGAGATGCGTTCTAATTCGACCTCGGCGGAATTGTCGGAAAGATATTCGCCGAGCTTGGGGTCGAGGTCTGCCATGAGGGACGCGGCACGCGGTTCGTCCTCGTCGTAGACCCAGAAGTCGCGACCCTTCCAAGCCGTTGCCGCACCCCAGCCCTTGAGCCTTTTCCTGAAGTCGCGGAACCCCTTGGCGGCATCGAGCGCATAGAGGCAAAGCCCGCGCAGGTTGCGCAGCAGCGCGTCCATGACGGTCGGTCTGCACCACATGTCGAGTTCCCTCGACGCTTCGGCCATCTCGGCGTTCGCCATACGGCGCTCGGCATTCTGGGCACCGCGCAGGGTCACGGGTTCGTATTCGACCCCCGCCGCTTCGGCTTCGGCCTTGGCGCGGTTCTCCATGGCACGGACGCGGCTTCCCTCGTGCACCTGCGGGACGCGCTCGATGCCTTGGCGCTCGTAGCTCCTATGGTCTACGCGCCCATCGAACCCGTTCTCTTCGAGTGCGTCGTTTATGAGCGCCGCGATTTCGGAGCGCCATTCCTCGGCCTTGGTCGGCTCGTTCCAGTCGGTAAGGTATCGCGTCTCCTGCTTCGGGTTGCGCCCCTGCCTGCTCTTTCTTGTCAGCTCGGATACGTCTTCCGGGTCTGCCGATTGCCCGAGTTTGCCACGCACCCGCGCGGCGGCTTCCGTCGGCGTGAGCCATCGCGTTTCGCCGCCGATTCGGTACCTGTAGACCTTTTCCCATCCCTCGGCTTTCAGGAAGGCGAACTCCTTGGCGCTCGCCTTCCTGTCATCTTTCTCGCCGAGCTTCCTGCACACGTAGACATTCTCCGATTTTGCGAGGAACCCGTTTTCGCCGACGGGGCGCAGCGGTTCAAGCTCGTGCACGTGCCAGTTCGTTCCGTCGACGTTGCAATGGATGCACGCATCGACCACGTGGCCGGCGGCTGCGCGCTGCGCCACGTGTTTCCTCGCGAGCCTGATTTTCTCGTCGTCCGGCAGCTCGTCGGGCAGCGCCCACTCGATTCGGCGGCAGAGCTGCGCGTCGGCCTTCTTCTCGACGCGCTCGACCTCGTTCCACAGCGCACCGCGCTCGCCGAACCGCTTCGGCGCGTTGTCTGGCAGCGCGATTCCCAAATCCGCCACCAGACGCTCGTGCCTATGGGCTTTGGTGAAATCAAACATGGTTCCCTCGCGCTCGAACTCGATGGCCGAGCGCGATATGTATGCGGCACCAGCGACGGCGGACGCGCCGACGGCGCGTGACGCGACGGATATGTTGCAGTGAAAGATGGCCACCGCCAGACCTCCCGTGGACGAACCTTGGCAAGATGCCGGAGCGCCGCCGCGACGGCATCGCGCAGCCCGCGATGATTCCGGAATCGCTGCGGGCGAATGGCAAGACTGCGGAGCGGTCGCGCAGTCGGACGGTCTGACCGTTCCGACGGAGAAGCCCCGCGCAGCGGCGCA
>NZ_JBBNNA010000044.1:0-22593 GCF_040098065.1 Collinsella sp. CLA-JM-H32B
TATACGTCGCGGTCCTTTTCGCGGTCGGCGCCGTTGCGACGCGTTCGCCCAAACAGGCTGGACCCGCGAAAAAGCACCATGGGCTCGAGCTTCTGGACGCGAGCGTGGGATACGGGAGCACGACGATACTTTCGATCGGGTCGCTTCTCCTGAGCCCGGGAACGGCGGCGGGCCTCGTTGCCCCCAACGGCTCGGGGAAAACCACCTTTCTTGAAGCGCTGTCGGGCCAATTTCCCACCCGCATCCGCTCGGGAAGCCTGGCGGCAGACGGAATCAGCCAACGCCGATCAGCCGAATTCGCAGAACTCGTCTACCTGAGCTCTTCGGGCGGCGCGGATCTCTACCCCACGCTATCGGCCCGCGAGCACCTTGCTTTCGTTAGGGAGGCGTGGAAATCGGCCGCCGACATCGACTCGCTCTGCGACTCCCTCGGAATCTCCCCATATCTCGACAAGCCGACCCGTAAACTCTCGACAGGAATGAAGCAGCAGGTAAAGCTTGCCATGGCGATATCGACCGATTGCCCGTACCTCATCCTCGATGAACCGCTGAACGGCCTCGATCCGGGAAAGCGGAAAACCTCCTGCGACGCGATGCGCAGCGAGGTGGCGCGGGGACGCAGCGTGCTCATCTCAAGCCACCTGCTCGACGACCTGGCAGACCTCACCGACTCGTTCTACTTCATCGAGGCCGGCACGCTCGTGGAAAAGACCGAGTCGTCCTCGCAGACGCTCAAGCAGGAATACCTCGATACATACGAGCGAGGTGAATGACATGAAACTATTTGAACAGCTGAAGTCCAATGCGTCGCGCATGGCTGTCTACGCCATCCTCGTGGCAACGGCTTTATGCGGAATCGCGGCACCCGTCTATGCGCTCAACGGGGAGAAAGGCGATGTCGAACCCGCGTACATGGCTTCGACGGTTAAGGACCGGTACAAAGCCTTCTCTGGAGACGCGTTTTACGTAGCAGAGTACGACACGACCTACCGTCAGCTTCGCTACAACAAGGGCTACGACTATCTAGGCGCAGAGGCAATCAGCTATACGTCGGGTTGGTACCGCTCCAGCTATGGACACATAACCCAGTTCAAGTGTAACTACCGTGTGTACAACTAAAGCAACCGGCCGGGACGAGGGGTGACGCAAAAGCGTCGCCCCTCGTTTTTAACCATGTCAACTGAACCTGGTTCAGGCTTCAATGCAAGAAGAAACAGGCCGAGGTCCAGATTTCGGACAAGAAGAGGGCGCTCGCGCGCGAGGCGCGCAAGGCACGCAACCACGCGCTCATGGTCGCCGGCGGGCTCATCGTGAACCACGCGCCGTGCGGCAACTGGAAACGCATCGACTGGGACAGGCTTGCGGCGTGAATCGACCGCCACGGATACAAGATCACCGGCTCCACGCAGCACGGAATCTGGACCCGTAACCTTTCGTAGCCCAGATCAAAATACCGGTTGTTTCCAGAAATCCTCTAGGAGGCGTCTAGATAGAGGATTTCTGGAAATGCAAATAACAATAATTTAGATTCCGAGCGTATCGACCGGAGCAACAACGATGCCTTCGCTAGTTACGTGAGCCGGCATACCAAACCCGATGACGATGAGTTTCGCCGCAGGCGGCCTCTCCCCGCGATCGACCAGCTTTCGCTCAAGTCGAAGCAGATTTTCCACTGCCTCTGGGACTTGGGGGCTCCCGAGCTTAACCTCAACGGCAACCCACGAGCCGTCACGACGATGGACAATCGCGTCGACCTCTAGGTCGTCAGCGTCGTGGTAGTGAGATACGGTCGCATCGCTGGCCGCCGCGTAAACCTTGAGATCGTGCAGCACAAGGGATTCGAAGAGCAAGCCAAGGGTCTTCGGATCGGATGACAACGACTCCGGGTCCGCACCGATGAGGGCGACGGCGAGCGATGAGTCCGCAAGGTGCCGCTTCGCGCCCTGCCGCAACTTCACCGGCGACCTGAGAGCCGGATGCCACGCGGGGACATCGTCGACGATATTGATACGGCGCAGCGCGTCCATGTAGCCGGTAATCGTATTCTTTGAGACGTCAACGCCCAAATCCCTTTCGATGGACCTCATGCCGGCAAGAGTCGATTCATTGCGTGCAAGCGACGAGAGCAAGGCCCTTACCTTAACCGGGTCGCGTTTCACTCCATCCGCCCTCGAAACGTCAGACTCGCAAACACCGTCAATATAGGCGGCGGCTATCCGCATTGCGTCGGCAGTTGTCTTACCGACCGCTTGGGGCCAACCGCCGCGGCAGAGCAAATCCGCGATACCGGCGATACCGGCGATGGATCCGAGTGACGCCGCAACGGAATCGCCATCGAGCAGCGCACCAAGCGAGACCGCTCCCGACGAAATACCGAGCTCGAAAAGCGTCATGGTATCCATCCGCAAACGGGCGATTCGACCCACACCGCTGTGCATCGGCTGGTTCTCGGCTCGCGGCGTCGCAGATCCGGTGAGAATGAACTGTCCTGGCTCCCCTCCCCTGACATCGCATTCGAATCGCACGGCATCCCATAGCTTCGGTTCTTCCTGCCATTCGTCGACAAGCCTCGGGGTCGGTCCGACAATTGCTTGGGCCGGATCGAGACGAGCGAGCTGGAGGGCCGCAAAACCGCCAGATGGGTCGGAGAGAGATAACGATGACTCGGCAAATCTCTGGGCTGTCGTTGTCTTTCCACACCATTTCGGCCCCTGAATGAGCACGGCACCGAAAATGCCAAGGTCGCGCTCGACCAAGCAGTCGACGCACCGTCCTATATACCTATCCATCGCCTTTCCCTCCAATCATCCACTTGAAATTATACTGTCTATCTGCGTCGTTGGGACAAATAACGATGACTTATTGGGACAAATAACGATGACTTATTGGGACAAATAACGATGACTTATTGGGACAAATAACGATGACTTATTGGGACGATTTCCATTTTTCTTAAGGCACTAATCAACGAGACCCACTGTGAACTATGAGACGGATAAATTTAGCTGACGCCTCTCATGAGTTCAGCAATGCTGATTTGAAATCCGTCGGCAATCTTCTTGAGATTTGAAAGGCTGACATTACGCCGACCTACTTCAATGCTCGCGTAGTAGGAACGATCCATTTCAATCAAATTGGCGAACTGCTCCTGACTGCACCCGAGTCCAGCGCGGAGCTCTTTGCATCTCATGCCGAATGATTTCTGAAGCGTCGTATCCATGACAAAAAGAGTCATGGATTGTTGTATAAAAGCCAACGGACTATATACAACAATCCCAGTTAAGGCGCATAATTATCTCTATTGGAAAGCGCTCTGATGCCCAGTCGGATAGGGCACGGAAAAGGAATGGAACAGCACAATGACCCAGGGAAAGCACTTCGCTGCCGGTGGCGATCACTTCGCCGCACTGCCAAACAAAAAGATTCACACTCCGAAGGGGATCGCGCGTCTGACCGTCACCGCGGCGACCATGGCCGCCATGACCGGATCGAGCCTCATCTCACCGTTCACGGCATTCGCCCAGACCGGTGACGGGGGCACGCAGCACCCCGCCGTGATGTCGCCGATCGCCGCCCACGCCGGCGCGGCATCCGGTACCGGCACGAAATCCGTCGCACAGACCATCGCGGACCTGCAGAAGGCAGTCGACGAGGCGAAGGCGAAGGAGGACGCCGCCAAGGCATCCTACGATGAGGTCGCCGGCCCCTACAACGAGGCGGCTTCCGCCCGCGACCAGGCCAAGGCATCCTACGATTCTGCAGTCAACGCCGGTACGGCAGCCGACCGAGCGGCAATGGACGAGTACGCCCGTCAGGTCGCGGAGGGCAAGGACGCCGCCGATGCCGCCGGCAAGGACCTCGAGCAGGCGAAGGCGGGTCTCGCAGACGCCAAGGCGGATGCATCCGAGAAGGACGAAGCGTACCAGTCCGCCATCAAGGCGGCCCAGAATGCCAAGGATGCCCTCGATAAGGCCAAGGCCGATGCCGTAAGCGCCACCCCGGAGGCAATCAGTGCCGCCGAGCAGGCCGTGCGCGACGCCCAGGCTGCCGTGGACAGGGCACAGGCCAATCTCGCCAACGCCAACGCGACGCTTGCCGATGCCCAGTCCAAGCTGGTTGCGGCCCAGTCTGCAAAGGATTCCGCCGATTCTGTCCTCGCTGCAGCCAGGCAGAACAAGGACGCGGCGGATGCGAAGGCCGCAGCAGCCAGCGCCGCCTATGAGCAGGCGAAAGCCGACCTCGCCGCAGCGGAGGCAGGCGCCAGCGGTCCGGAGTGCGATGCGGCAAAACAGAAGGTCGCGGACGCAGAGGCAGCCCTCGCTGCCGCACAAGCGGCACAGTCTCAGTGCGAGTCCGAGCTCGAGCAGGTACAGTCCGCTGCGGCAACGGCACAGGCCGACCTGAATGATGCCCAGGCGTCCCTCTCCGTAAAGCAGCAGGCCGCGGCCGATGCCGAATCCGGTGTGAACGCCGCCCAGTCCGCACTCGATGCCGCGAACGCCGACCTCGATGCCGCCAAGCAGGCGAACGTCGACGCCATCGCCAAGCTGGATGCAGCGAAGCAGGCTGTCAAGGATGCCGAGTCCGCCAAGGCAGCCGCCGACGTAGAGCTCGCGAACGCCAAGACCGCAAAGGATACCGCAGACGCCTCCGTGACCGCCGCGCAGCAGAAGGTCGACGAGGCACTGGCGAAACTCGACTCCGCCGACGCGCAGTTCAAGCAGGGGGCCATCGGCTTCTTCCGTGCCATGGGCGCCGATTCGGCCATCGATATCATCCAGAACTGCACGTACAAGGACTACACCGAAATCGGAAACAGTCTCGATGCGACCAGTCTCGACAACATGCTCGCGGCAATCCCGTACATGAAGTCCATCAACGAGTATCGCAAGTCCGTCGGTCTCTCCGAACTCCAGGTCACCTATAAGCTCATTGCAGCGGCGATAGCCAACGCAAACTATTCCGATGTCAAGTTTGGACATTCCATGCAGTTCGATACGACCGAAAACCTCGCATGGAATTATGGAACCGATCCGAAACCGCAGTGGGTTGACCAAGAAAAGGCTTTCTTCGATCAGGCGGTTCAGGAGCTCTATGGCGTCACCGGTCTAACCGGTAAGGATGCCGTAGATTTCTACAAGACGCATAGCGGGATTGAATCCTATGTCAACCAGCACTTCAAGGTTGCCGGATATCCCGCAACCGTCGGTCACTACCTGCATGTCATCAGCCCCGAAATCGGCTATATGGGCATGGCAGTCTGCAGCAAGGGAACCTTGAACGGCTGGCAGACCGACAGCCTCGATACCGCAAACCTTGGTTGGGCAGGTTCAGGCTGGAACATGAATCCCATGTCCGTCGACGAGTACGAGCAGAAGCTGACCTCCTATATCAACGGCCTCAAGAACGCCAAGAGCGCACTCGACGTAGCCAAGGCCGATCTCGCATCCAAGAAGCAGGCAGCCGCCGGCGCCGCCACAACCGTCCAGCAGAAGCAGGTCGCGGTGGATTCCGCACAGGCAGGTGTCGATGCCGCAAAGCAGGGTGTTGCCGATGCCCAGCGTGCCGTCGATGCCACCAAGGCTGATGTCGCCGCCAAGCAGCAGGGCGTCACGGATGCCCAGACCGAGCTTGATGCGGCGAAATCGGACCTCGATGCCGCCAACGCGGCAGTCGATACGGCAAAGTCGACCGTCCAGCAGAAGCAGGTCGCCTTTGATGCTGCCAACGCAGCCGTAATGACCGCACAGTCTAAGTTGGATTCCGCCAAGGCGGACACCGCTGCTAAGCAGCAGGGCGTGGACGATGCGAACGCCGACCTCGCGAAGTTCTTCCAGGACGTCGCCGACGCCAAGAAGGCGGTCGATACCGCAAAGAGCGTCCATGACGCGGCGGCAGCCGACCAGGCCGAGAAGGCGGCAGTCCTCGCAGCCGCCAAGCAAAAGGCGAACGGCACCGCACGCGCCCTCGCGGATGCCCAGCGTGCCGTCGATGCCGCAAAGGCCGACACCGGCGTTGCCGCCGACAGGCTCACCGGCTCCCAGACCGATCTTGTGGGCGCACAGTCGAACCTCGACATCCTCACCGGTCTTGCCGCGAAGCTCGCAGAGACACAGCAGCGCGAGCAGGATGCAGTAAAGGCTGTCAATGACACCAAGGCCGCGCTCGATGCCGCGAAGGCGGATGCCATCGCCGCCGAGTCCCTGGTCTCCGCCGCCGAGCAGGCAAAGGCGCAGGCAGACGCCAAGCTGTCGAAGCTGAACTCCATCGATGCCGGCGCGGCGATCGCTTCCGGCCATGATGTGAACGCGGATGACGCCCTCAACGCGCTTTTCGCCGCAGCAGTCGAGGCACGTGCCAAGGTCGCTCCTGCCAAGGCCATCCTGGACGAGAAGCAGGCCGCGGTGGACGGGCTCCAGTCCGGCTATGATGCGGCACTCGCCGCCTACGAGCAGGCGAAGTCCGACCGCATCGCGGCGGAGCAGAAGCTTTCCGATGAGATCGCACGACAGGAGGCAGAGGAGGTCGCAAAGCAGCAGGCGGCATACACCCCGAAGCACCTCGCCGGCAAGGATACCGCCCAGCCCGGCAGCCTCGCCCAGACCGGCGACCGCGCGGGACTCATCGGCGAGACGTTCGCCATCGGCGGTACCGTCCTCGTGGCAGCCGGCGTCTTCCTCGACCGGAAGAAGCGCCGCGAGCAGATGTAAAAGCGAGCCGGGCGTTGGATATCGGCTGGTGTCCAACGCCCGGTTTCATGGGCAGGGAGATCGGTGTGAGAACAAAGGCTATTATCGTTGCGCTTCTGGTGTGCCTTTCGGCACCTCAACTTGGATGTGCCAGCGTTGCAAAGCAAGGAAGCGGCTCTACGGAAAGGGCCGCCACAGCGGTAAAGAATAAAGACAAAAAGAAGCCAAGCGAAGAAAAGGCGGCGCAAGCCTCTGGAACCAAGACCGAGGAGAAGAAAGAATCCGACGACAAGGACCAGAAGTCCGATGACTCCAAGAAGGAGGATAACAAGTCTTCCGATTCCTCGAAGTCGGACAGCAAGGGCGATTCCTCCCAGTCCAAGCAGAATTCCGGCAATTCGCAGGGCTCTGGCAGCAACAATTCCTCTTCCAACGGCGGTAGCCAGAAGAAGTGGGTTGCCGAGCAGGGCCACTGGGAGACTGATTACAGCCAGGCCTGGGTGCCGAATGTGGTATATACGCGTCATGAACGTTACATTTGTAGTGCATGCGGTGCATCTTTCGATTCTATAGCCGCTTGGTCAGCTCATAGTGACGCAATGTGGGAACAAGGCCAAGACCATGGAGCATATATCAATGATTCGTATACTACCTCTGAGGACCAGGGACATTATGAACAGAAGGCTACGGGGCAGCATTGGGTCGTCGATGTTGCCGGTCACTGGGAATAATGGACATATGTTCCTCTCCTCTTACATTCGGTAAATGTTTATTTATTTGTGGGCGGCCGGTTCGGCCGCCTTTTTAGACGCCCAGTCTGGGAGCAAGCGATAGGAAAGCAATCAAACGGGAGGCCGTTCCAAAAGAATCCGGCGGTGCCGGATTCTTCGGGCAAAACCTTCCGCAAATCGGTAAGGTCTTCCATCAACTTGCTCCAGCCCTCGCCCGGAGTCCGCTGCGCGGGACTCATCGGCGGTACCGTCCTTGTGGCGGCCGGCGTCTTCCTCGACCAGAAGAAGCGCCGCGGGCAGATGTAGGACAAATCGCATAACGACTCGGAAAGGGGAATCCCAAAAAATGGATTCTTTTTTTCGTTTCGCCAGCCACGGTTCGTTGAGGCAGCTTCAGCTTAAGGACCACAGATTAAACCGATCTACAACTGTGACCATATGACTGTGCGCACATGTTGGCATAGTCATATGGTCACATATTTACAGCTGCGATTGTGCTGCAATAACTCAACCGTTAGTGCTTATTAAACAGCCAATCGAAGCCAGGCTTGCCCAGTGTTTGGCGCATCTGCCCCACCTGAATCTCCGTCTCCACGCCATCCTTGCCGAAGACGGCGCTCATGTTCTCAGCGGTCGGGATGGCCGTTTTCACTTCGCCCGTGGTGAGGTCGAAACGTTGGCTGCTGACCTGGTTCTCAAGATGGATCTGGCCATCGGATCCAAAGACACTCTGGAGCATGGCTGCCTCCTTGCAAGAAACTGTCGCCCCCAAGATAACAGACGGGCGGGTCCGGCGCAGCATATAACGTTCGGTAATACATGACCATGTTAATGTAGTCATATGTTCACGCATTACAAGCTGGTACCTCATGTATTAGAGCTCGAGCTGCGCCCGTGCGTCCTTGGCGTCTCGCGTCCGACCGTCATCAAATGGCTCAAGCCGGGCTGGTGCGACGAGTGGGATGAGGTCGTGAGGCGGATGGACGTCGGCAGCGTCACACCCATCCGCCTCACGGACGATGAAATCGCGTGGACGCCGGAGGCCGTGGCCATCGGGGCGTCCGGCGGGGAAATCATCGGGGTCGATGCGTGGGGCATGGCGAAGGTTCTTACCGGAGCCTATGGTCCCGGCTCTCCCGGTCGTATTCCTACGATATCGCCCCTAGATCACCAATGTGTCAGATAAAGAATGAGGCAATGGCTATGATCACGCCTACGGCAGATGCAACGACTGCGCCCTTTTTCCTCTCCTTTAGTCCGACGAATAGGGTTGCCGTAAAGTAAAGGGCGGAAATGCAGGCTATGGCAAGCGAAACGAGTTCCTTGGGCGGTTTCAGCAAAAGGTCGCTAGCAAAGAGTAATGCAAGCAGGGCAAAGCCGATTGTGGTCAAGTATCTCGATTGATTTTGCGACAGCATGGCAACTGCCTTTTAGAACATGCAAGTGAATGTCATTGCGGTTGCAAACAAGCCGCTGCCAGGACCGGTTATCACGAGACCGGCGATAACGCATTTTCTCGGTTTCCAGCTCATGACAGACCCCTCTCTCATGGTGAAACGCATACATTATGAGATATGCACATTATCTCGCTAATTAATTTCAATATCCATCATCTAACACTAAAGAATACTGACTCACCGGTTCAGCGACAATGCGTTTTTGCCCTTGCGTTCCCACTCGCGTAACCGCCTCGCCGCGTCGGCGGTCGCAAGGGCCTCCGTCTCGCAATCAGCGACCTTGTAACCGTATTGTCCTTTGTGCCCCTTTTGGCAACTTTAGCCCGGCTGTGGGTTAAACCAACCCACAGCCGTAACCGCGTTGATGTAGTACTATGCTAATTGCTTAGTATGTTCACATATTTCTACCTGCGACTTAGAATTACTTAATGTAGTCATATATTAATGTGATAATATATGACTACGCTATTCAGAAAAAGGGGGGGACATGGCGACGAACATCCTGCTAGTCAATCAGAAGGGCGGCGTCGGCAAGACGACGTTCGCGGACGAGATCGCCTGGGGCCTCGAGCGGCGCGGCCGCAAGGTCGGCTTCGGCAACCTGGACCCGCAGGGCGGCGCGAACCACGAGAAGGGGCTGCTCGACGACGAGGACGCCGTGAACGTCATCGACACACCTGGTTTCCTGAGCGATGAGACAGCTGTGTACGCGAAAAATGCCGACATCGCGATCATCCCGGTCCAGCCGGGCACCCTAGGGTTGAAGCCGATGAAACGAACGATCAAGGTCATCACCGAGGCCAATCCCGACTTGTCGTTTGCAATCATCGTCAACAACTTCGCGGCAAACCAGACGGTCGACCGCCAGTTCCTCGAACTGCTCGAGGCCGACGACCTGCCCGTACTGGGCACCGTACCGACCGCGGCGGCATTCAAACAGGGCGCGGCCCTGGGCAAACCCGTATACGAGATCGCGAAAAACGGCAAGGCCGCCCAGGCGATTGAAAACATCCTGAACGAGCTGGAAGAGGTGCTGTAAATGGCAAAGTTCAAAAAGGCGACCTCATACTTCGACGTCGCAGCGGAAAAGGCCGAGGAGAGGCAGCAGAAAATCGTTAAGAGCGCATCTGAGACCCAGAAACCGGCTCCTAAGGTACGGAAAGCCGGGCGCCCCAAAAAGGGCGCTGAAGGGGCATCTGAGAGGCTTGTTCAGCTGTCCGTGTACGTTCCGGAGAGTTACCGAAAACGCCTGAAGCAAGTGGCACTCGAGGAGGACAAGTCCGTATCGGATATCGCTCGGGAGCTTTTCGATCGCTATCTGGCCGAAAAGGAAATCTAATCTGAATCACGGGTACCGTCAGGTGCCCGCTTTCTTTTGTATGGGCCTCTGAGAGCCGATTTAAGACCCGTTTTATCTATCAGTGAGAAAACCGGTCGAACCTCACCGATAGGACGTCTTATTTTCGATTCTGTAGCTCCCTGCCGGTAATTGAAGTGAGGTTGAACAAATGTCGGCAACCGGAAAACGGATTCGGCCATTGCCGAATTGCAGGTGTTTACAGCTAAGTGGGTTAGTCCGCCCGGGGAGCGAAGCGACGCCGGCGCTGAGAGTTGGCAAGGACGTAGCGATTTCAGTCAGGTCGATTGCTCTCCTTTCCGGTGTAAAAGCGAGCGTCCGATTTGCCTATAACGTTTCGCTGGTCGCTAAGACCAATAGGGCGTACCGGATTTATTTCCGGGAAAGTACGTTGCGAGTGGATCAGTTTTCGATTAAACGGTGATTGACATGGACGTGAATAAAAATCTCAAATCAAAGAAAAAGTTCTCTCCCCCTTTCTTTCTCTTAAAACCTCTTTAGATATTATTGGTGCCCTTTTTGGAAACTTTTGGTTGTCAAAAAGGGCACAGTTTTCGGGTTTTTGTGCCCCTTTCGGAAACTTTTTGTGCCCTTTTTGGAAACTGCCATTGTCAAAAAGGGCACAGGAAATTGCCGAAAAGGGCACAGGAAATTGCCGAAAAGGGCATAGAAGGCAATGCGAAAAAGCGCCTGAAATAGGGAGAAATTGCCGAAAGGGGCACAGAAAATTGCCGAAAGGGGCACAGAAATAGAGCAGAGATTTCTTAAATTCGATAAAAATTGCCGAAAAGGGCATAGGAAATTGCCGAAAAGGGCATAGGGGGAGGCAAATAAAAAGGGACGGGCAATCTGTCGTCCGTCCCGATTAGAGGTTCTTGGAACCACGTTCCATGCATGCCTGCGGGTTCACATCGTACGCAGCCGGAACGCGCGGCGAGACGACCGTCTTTACGACAAGACTCAGGCCAACGAGCTTTTCGAGGGAGGCACGAAGTTTGCTCTTACTGACAGCGAGCTGGTCGGCGGCGTTCTGGGTCGACATCCGGAAAGGCTTGGGCTCCTTGGCCGAAAAGAACGAGAAAACGTAGCCGAAAAGAACCTTGTCGAGCGCGGACAGTTTGCTGTCGCGAACTGTCCAAAATGGGATCCTGCAGAACGTCCCGTGCGAAGTCCATTCGTGAAGGGCCCCGGCGTTGACGAACTCAACGCCGCACAACTCCGCCCACCTGGCCTCGTCGACCCTGTAGGTGACCTCCTCGCCATGTCCCTCTTTCTCAATGAGGGCGAAGCTCTTGAGCTTTTGGAGCCTCTTGCTGAGTGCCGAGGGGGAGATGCCGAGGACTTCGGCAATTGTCTTTGCGTTGGACCGGCAGCCCTTCAATGGGTCCCTGCGCTGGAACCCGTGGATATATGCCAGAACGAGCAGTTCGTTCAGCGACAGCTTCGCCTTCGACTTGCGAAGCAAGATCATCGACAAGGGGAGCGCGATGAAGCGCCCGCTGCCGGACGAGCTATCTTTGAGCCATGACTCCGCGTTTAAAACAGCAGCGCGACTCGAGTTCGAGCTCGGCGTGTCGCCCGGTTTTGACTGGGCAAGAAGGGCGGCGAAGTCCTCTTTCGAAATCGTGTTTTTGAACGTGCTCCCCCCGCTGGGCGGAGCGCCATTTACGTCCATAAAGTGACCTTTCCAAGGTCACCAACATGTTTTAAGTGGTAGAATATTACCAACAAGTTGATGACACTTCGCTTAAAGGACCCAAGCCGCCAAGCTAATGAGGGTCCTTTTTGCGTTATATATGTCCTACTGTTTTTGCTGATGAAGACGAATCTCCTCCGCATTGAACAGGTTCTGAATCGCAAGCGCAACGAGCCCAGATTTCGTGAGACCGAGTTCACGAGCCTTTATGTCCATCTGCTCGGTCAGCTCGGTCGGCAGCGTAATCATGAGCCGCTTTTTGTTAGACGCAACGGGCGTGTTGCTCATACGATGATCCTCCCTTCGGTTGAAAACAGTATATACCACTTCTAACTAAACTGTTACAGTTCTGAATGATTTAGGCATATTAGTGACTAAAACCTTAGCGGCCTAAAAATGGATTGTCGTTATTTTTGGCTGTTGTTATGGGTCGAGATAACCCATAGCAGACAAAAGTTGCCAAAAGGGGCATAGCAAATTGCCGAAAAGGGCATAGGGGCGGCGAACGATTCAAATGAAATGGTGGACTGCTGCAACGTTGCATGAATCCACTTTTGACTAAACCTAGGACCCCTCTAGAAGATTTCTAGAGGGGTCCTAGGTTTAGGGTTCACTGGTGATGGCATTCGCTAGTTCGTCGGCGAGCTTAGATATTTGCGTCGATGCATACTCGACGATCTTATCCGGCTCCCCTAAGGAGCCGTGGGCAGCAGATCGTTGCTTTGAATGGCAACGCACTAAGGCGACGGGAGTACTCGGGAGATCTGCCTGTATATTATTTATGCAGCTGATTGAATGGCGACAGGGCCGGCGACGCTGCCGGCCCTGTAACTGTCCACGCGGGACAGGCCGCGCATGTTGAGTTTAACGCGTCTCGTGACTGTTCAGATTCTGTGCACCGGGCGATTTTTTTAGTCGTTTAGCTGGGCTAATGGTGGTTATTGGCTGCTTGGCTGGAGGATTTGAACTAATAGTTGTTAATAGTGGCCGGACGAAGAGCTGTTCAGGCTATTAGAAGCAATAGCGAGTACGGTCTTGGCTGGAAAACAGGTCGCGAGCAGGGAAGGGCCGAGCATGTACGGACCGGCGTTGGAATTTGAGGAGATCGGCGAGGAAGTTAAGGATGAGGTTCGGCGGCAAGTGATTGACAAGATCGTCGAGAGAGTCAGGGGCAAGCTCAAGGCCCGTGACGAGCGCGAAGACGATCCGTTTTGGGGTCGCGGGAATCAAGAACGCCTTCGTCGAGCTGCGGAAAGGCTGGATTCCGGCGAGGGAGTGGAGCACGGATTGATCGAAGAAGAATGACGTTCTGTTAGAATCAGCAGCGCTGTCGGCAGCCCTTGTGCCGGGCAGAGCCCTCCATCCGATGGGAGGTGATGCCCATGACCGATTTCACCGAGTTCGTGAAGTTCCTGACCGCCCTGGTCTCGCTCCTCACGGCCCTTGTCGGCCTTTCCAAGGCACTCAAGCAGGGTTCGAAGCCCAAAAAGAAAGGCCACCGTCGTTAAGACGATGACCTAACTTTCTAACGCAACGGCTCTGCCCAGCTCTCTACAACTTGGGCTGCCGTCGGCACCATTCTACCCGCTTGACATTGCTGTTGTCGATGCGCCGTATCAAGAATCCACGGCAGCGTTCGCGGTTGCAAAACAGCCCAACAAATAGCGGCTATTAGTCAGTTCGGCTGTCCAAAAGGCCTAATAGTTGCTAATAGTGGCTAGTTGGCAACGGATTTGGGCTATTAGTTCTAACAGTGCCTATACTATGACCCCACAAACGAGACACGGTTTTCTGTCCGCACGAGGTTTTAAAGTTTTAGCTGGAACAATCCGGCAGATTGGAGCACAGAACATGAGGTCAGAACGCCTCATGTCGCTCAAAATACGTCTCCTCAACTGCGCAAAGGAGAACGGTTTTTAGCGACAAGGAGACAATGGAATGATTTGGTTTACCAGCGACACACACTTCGGGCACGAGAACGTGCTGAAGTTCACCGACCGCCCGTGGGAGACGATTTGGCAGATGAACGATGCCATCGTCGACAACATCAACGGCAGGGTCGCCATGGACGACGAGCTCTACATCCTAGGGGATTTCTCATTCAAGATGACCGCCCAGGACGCCTGCGGGCTGCGCAAGCAGATCGCCTGCAGGCGTATCCACCTCGTCCCGGGAAACCACGACAAGGACTGGACCCAGCCGGCGGTCGCGGGCGCGTTCACCGTGGAGCCGCCGATCTACGTGCTCAAGATCGACGGGCAGAAGATCGTCCTGAGCCATTACCCCATGGCCGACTGGCAGGGCATGAACCATGGATCGTGGCACCTCCACGGGCACATCCACAGCAGCGGCGGCGCGTACAACGAGTTCAACCGCAAGCAGGGCCTTCTGCGCTACGACGTCGGTTGCGATGCCAACGGGCACTCCCCGGTGAGCCTCGACGAGCTGAGGGAGTGGTTCGCCGGAGTCGGCGAGCCGTGCGGCCGGGTGAAATGGCCCTGGTGGGTCAACGAGACCGGCGACAGGCAGGTCGAGCGCGAGCTGGCGGCTTACAAGCGGAAAGAGGCGATCCGATGACGGTCTATGTGACAGGCGACATCCACGGTGGGCTCGACATGCAAAAGCTCCGCGACTGGGAGCTTGGCGATAGCCTTACCGGCGACGACTATCTCATCGTTGCCGGCGACTTTGGCTTTCCGTGGGACTTCTCTGCCGAGGAATGCGCCGACATCGCCTGGCTGGAGTCGCGCCCCTACACGGTGCTGTTCGTCGACGGCAACCACGAGCGCTTCGACCATTGGGCGGAGCGCCCCATGGAGCCGTGGCACGGCGGGCTGACGCAGCGCCTGTCGGATACTTCGTCCATCCGCCGCCTCATGCGCGGGGAGGTCTTCGAGCTCGACGGGAAGACGGTCTTCACCATGGGCGGTGCCACGAGCGTGGACAGGGAATACCGCGTGCCGTATTCCAGCTGGTGGCCTCAGGAGCTCCCGGACGAGCGCGATTTCGATGCCGCACGGGCAAGGCTCGACGAGGTCGGCTGGAAGGTCGACTGCGTCATCACCCATACCTGCTCGACGCGCATGCTCTCGCCGACGCTCTACCCGGACCCAGGCTGGGAACGCCCTGATGTGGACCGGCTGACCGGATTCCTCGACGAGCTCGAGGACCGCCTGGACTACAAGCGCTGGTATTACGGACATTTCCATCGCGATGCCAATCCGGACGAACGGCACACGGTGCTGTATGACCGGATCGTGAGGCTCGGGGACAAACTCCTGCCGTGGGGCGCGTACTGATGGCTATCTATGTGACGGGCGACGTGCACGGCAGGGCCGAGTACGGGGCCAGCAGGTTCGCCTTCAAGAATTGGCCGCTGGGCCGCACGCTGACGCGCGATGACGCGGTGATCGTGGCCGGCGACTTCGGCTTTGTCTGGGATGGGTCCAACGCCGAGAAATACTGGCTCGACTGGCTCGAGTCGAAGCCCTGGACCACGTGCTTCGTTGACGGCAACCATGAGAACCATCACGCCCTGGCTGAGCTGCCGGTGCGGGAGTGGAACGGCGGCCTCGTCCATGAGGCGCGACCGCATGTGCTGCACCTGATGCGCGGCGAGGTGTACGACATCGCGGGGACCACGGTCCTCACCATGGGAGGTGCCGCGAGCAACGACAGACAGTATCGCAGGGAGGGGAGGAACTGGTGGCCCGAGGAGATACCGAGCGTGGAAGAGATGGGGCACTGCCGCGCCTCGCTCGATCGCGTGGGCTGGAAGGTCGACTACGTTGTGACTCACGAGGCTCCTGCCGACCTGGCAGAGCAACTATGCCGGGAGCGCGAACGCGAGTATCTGGACGACCGGCTGCAACGATTCCTTGGCGAGCTCGACGGGCGACTCGGCTGCCGCGCCTGGTTCTTCGGCCACTACCACGGCGACGCGTGGCGTGACGCCAGGCATCGCCTTATCTACCGAGACATCGTGCCGGTCGAAGATGCTGCGCCCGCTTCTAGAAACCTTCTAGAAGCGCTCTAGAAGGTTTCTAGAAATTAGGCGCCATATGGACTATTCCAATTCAAAAGTCTGGTCGAGGGAGTTCGACCCGGCACCCATCCCGTCGACTTTCACTTCGATGGGAGACATGTCGTTGAGGTCAAAAATCGACACACCGTCGTATTCGCCTCCCGGCGCAAGCCCTTGCGAAGAGAAGTGATCTTCCTGCAAATCGGCGGCAAACCCGCGAGATAGCATCTGCTTATTTTGATAAGCCGTGATGTAGCTACCAACAGCGCATGAATCTGCCGATCGGTTGTTAATGGCGTGCCAGCGAACAACGGCAACCTTCCCGCCATCGCCAGTCGGGGAATCATGCACCTCGACGCCGGTGACTGAATACTTCATCTTGCCGTAAACCCCGTCTTTCTGCGCGTTATCAGAATCGGCGACCTGAACTGCCGTCTGATGATCGTCTGCCTGGCTGCACCCAGAGGTCATAACTAGGGCGGCTGCCAGAACATCCGCAACCCCAAAGTTCCGAGCTAGGTTGATTGCCTTTTTAACAGAGAGATGCTCCATCGATTACTCCAAACTTAATTGTTTTTGAATGCCATCAGCCAAACAGCCAAGCCCCAATGAGCATGACCACTGAAACTGCCGTAAGCGAAGCCCAGACGGCATTTTGACGGGTGATGACACCGCTGATGGTGAGCGGATTTGCGCCGGCACCATCAATGACAGTCCAGACGAGTGCCGTGACCAAAAAGACGACTAGCCCTGCCGTTATCAACTCACGGCGAGACGGCCTTAGCTTGTCGGACATATCTACACGCCCCTCGTCTGGGTCATGACCTCGACCTTGGCCTCGGCCACGGCCGCCCGCTGCTCGGAGGCGGCGAGGCGGTCCTTGAGGGCGGCGACCTCGGTCATCAGGTCACGCTGGGCGAGGAGGGAGACGTTGAGATCGGCCTGAGCCTTGGCCGCGGCGTCGACCGCGCCCCTCATGCTTTCAATTCGATCGTCTTTTGCGGCTGATTCTGCCAAGAGCTGATTGTTCTCGGAATCGAGCTTCTTGAGCTGCGAGAGGTAATCGGCGACGGTGGCGTGGAGCTCATCGTTCTCAATCTCCAAGCTCGCAGTATCCAGCTCGAATTTCTCTTTGATGGCGGCGACCTGCTCGACGCAATTAGATTTGATGCTCTGAATCTGTTCCGTTGCACTTTTCTTGGCGGCGTCGGCGTCCTCGCGGGCAGCACGAGCCTCCATCGCGGCGGCTTCGGCAGCGCCCACGATGATGCGCTTGACCCGCTCGACCGCCTCATCGAGGACGGCCGATGCGTCGAGCGCAGCCTTCATGCCGGGAGTGGCGTTAGGGTGGTAGCCGTCGACCAAGCGGGCGACGGTATCGGCCTGCGAGAGGCCAAGGCTCGTGCTGATGTCCTTTATGGCGTCACGGGTCTCCGATGAGACATTCAGACTGGTCATTTTCTTTTCGGACTGGACTTGGTTTTCGGCCATGATGCGGCACTCCAATCAACAACGGGCATGGCTCCGCCACGCCGTACGGCTGGGAACAAATACGCGGCCGCTGTTGAGTTGTGTTCGTCCTGCGATCGGTGAGTTCTAAAAAGGCGTCTCAAGTCATGCGTTCACGCAGGGTTTCAGTTGGAGAAATACCGCACTCTTATATAGTAGCGCACTCGGATTTATCTTCTGACGCCCACTAACCCGCGCTCGCGGAGCACGCGGTACAGGGTCGATTTCGAGATACCTGTTGCGGCGCAGATGTCGGGAATTGGCGTCTCACGGGCGAGGTAGAGCTTCACGGCAGCGTCGGCCTTGACGTCCGCGATGCGCGGGCGGCCACCGACGTTGCCACCGCGGCTCCGTTTGACGGCGATACCCTCGGCCTGGCGCTGCCTGATCAGGTCGCGCTCGAGCTCGGCGGTGCAGGCATGGGTGCCCAGCACGAAACGGCCGAATGCAGTATCGAGGTCAACGGGCTGCTTCAGTGATATGAGCTTCACTCCTAAGTTCCTGAACATCAGGTCATAGTTCAGCAGCTGCCTCGTCGATCTGGTCAGGCGCTCCCAGGACTCGACCACCACTTCATCGCCGCGCTTCATCTTTTTGAACAACTTTTTCTGCTGCGTGCGGTCGCCCTCGCGTGCGCCAGTCTCCTTGTCTTTGAAGATGCGCTCATAGGCCACGCCAGCGTTGACCAATGCCTCGATTTGGCGGTCGAGCTTCTGGTCCTTTGTGCTCACGCGGGCATATCCATATCGTGTCATTTTTAGCCTCCTGCCTCGTAGTTTGATTTTCCCATGGGAATCAAAGGCGAGGTTTTGGCACTGGGTTTTGGCACTCGACATTCATGGCATCGAGGGTTCGATTTTCGAGTGCCCAGAGGCATACGTTTTGGGACGAACGGCTAATGGAATATGTTGGGACGGATAATATTCTACTACCAAATAGTAGTAGAATATTATCGTAAAGATTGGAGGCTCATGGTCCGGATACACCAGAGAGTTCACGAGCGGCACCCCGAGCTAGATGACGGTGATGTCGAGGCGGCGTGGGAGAGCTACCGCTTCGCGGCCGTCCGCATACCCGGGGAGTGCGAGATGCGGACGGGCTACGACCCGCAAGGCCGGTACATCGAGATGGTCGGTGTCCTCCTGGCCGACGGCGCGTGGCTCGTCTACCACGCCATGACGCCGCCGAGCAAGAAGACGCTAAGGGAGATCGAGAACGCGAGAAGGAGAGGTTACTGATGGAATATAGGCTTGCAAACGGATCCGTTATCACGGATGAGGACATCGAGCGCGAGTGCGCGGAATACGAATCCGGCTCCTGGGAGGGGAGCCTGGTGAACCTCCGAGTCGGCCGCCCCAGGCTTTCCGAGGTGGAGGCCAACGCCAACCTGTCTTTCAAGTGCCCGAAGACGGGCGCCGACCTCATCGAACGGGCGGCCGCCGCGTGCGGGATGCGGAAGTCGGAGTTTCTGCGCTCGGCCGCGATCGAGAAGGCCGAGAGGATACTCAGGTCGGCATAGCCCCGGCGTGCCTTCCCGGAATCGGCGTTGCCGCAGGGAGTGAGCGCCCTGCGCCGCCGTTATGTTAGACATGTCGCTAACATAACGGCGGTTAAGTCGTGCCGCGGGTCGGGGCATCCGCACCACCACAGGTTCAATCGCCCCGTAAATCGAATCCTGTTAAGTCGTCTATCTGCGTGTTTATGAACACACCATTGCCATTCCTTAGGTGAGAATCGTGTCCGCACGGGGCGATATATTAGACAGAACACCCGAGGGAAAGGAATAGCATGAGCGATTTAATGGAAGCCGTACATCGGCTCGAGCGCGAGATGGCAGACCGAGCCTCCGCAGTTGAGAAGGTCGACATCTTTAAGGCTCAGTTCAATCAAGCCATCAAGGCCTTCATGGCCGCCGACGAGGCGGTCCGCAGCCTTAACGACCATGACAGCATCGTTGACACTCAGATCGCCAACGCCATTGATGAGCACCTTCGCGCCATCGACAGGCTCTGCCGTTTCGGCATCGACGGTGGTTTCGGTAAGAAGCATCCGGTTAAGGAGTACTAGCCTTCCGCATGGCCATGGAAGTAAAGTAGAAGAGGGTCGAATCCGAAGCAGTTCCCGGACAATTGGCGTCCGGCCAGACACTTCGGTTTGGCCCTTTTCGATTTTGCGGAGTAGTTACAACTGAACGTTCTCAGATATATAAAATCGTCCTTTCTTTTCAGAAAGACGTTTTTTGAAATATCGGAATTGCCAACCGGGTAATTACACTCAATTGCAAAACTGATCCAAATGCGTTCCGACTTAAAGATTTCCGTTGTCAGGTTCATCTGCCAGATAATCGCGCGGAATATAGTCGACGTGATAACGCTTTTCAAGTTTCTCGATGAACCGGTCGACCTTTCGAGCATTTTGATAAACCTTTTCAAGCGTACGAAAAACAGCTTTCTCGTTGTACGCGGGAAGGCCCTGAGCATTCACAAAATACATCAGCTGGTTGAGGTTCGTTCCTTCCTTCAATAACTCGTGATGAAGCTTTTCCACTTCAGCGATATCGAAATTGAATGATTCGATCTTTCCGTAGATCGCGCTGCGGCGAACCAGTTCGCTTGCAGAAATACCGAGCGCCGCTGCACGCTGCTCAATTGCCTTTTTTTCTGGAGCAGTGAGCATTACTTGGAACGGAACACTTCTTTTTTCAGAAATCGGCTCGCCACGTTCATCGGTTTCACGCGATGCCTGTGCTCTCCTGTAATCCTCCTGTTGCTTATGGAGGGCCTTTTTCTTCCGATCGAGAACTTGCATTTCATCATCGAGATCATCAAGTGAGATTTCCCGATGAATCAGCACAGATCGAATCAACTCAGCTTCCGTACAACCGGCTTGTTCGCAAAGTTGTTGATAGATCTCTTTCTCTTCAGGAGAAACACGAGCCTTTACGAATTCATTTCGTGCCATTTTTCTACTTTCTCCGGAGTGGCTTCCGGAAAAGTAAGCAAGAAATTGAGGATTGGCATCCGTCACCTCTTGCTATGATTGCCTAATTTTTTAGAAAGAGTGAACCCAACACGCAAAAAGTGTGCTGTAGTTCACTCTTTCCCTTTTCTCCGTGACAGGAGAAAAGCAAGATTCGTAAATCATGATAACAGGGACTACGGGCCCGGTTATCATGATTTACGTACATCTTGCAATCTCCGGAACGGTGATTGGGCGAAACGCAGTGTAGACGTGGAATGAGAGGCCTCATTCCAAGCGAGAGACCTCGCGGCGTTGTAACTGCGTGAAGACCGTGAGCGGAAGCGAATTTTTAACGCGAAGGATGCTGAGTGTTAGAGATTCGCTGTAGCGAGAGCGAAGCGGTGATGCGAATGCGAGGGATGCCGAGTATTTGCATCACCGCGCAGCGGGTTTGCGGCGCCCGCGACGCAAACCTTCGACTTTGTCGAATGTTTTTCGTAACGCCAGCGAAAAAGTTGAGGCAGCTTTCGACATTTCAATGACGCGGAGAGTCTTTGGTGAGACTCGTAGCGTTGTTGGATTGTCGAAAGGTAACGCGATTTGAATTACGGTTCGGATTAACGATTCGATTTTCATGCGGCGGCCAAGCCGCCTATGATCGCTCCCTCCGGTCGCTATCGATTTTCAAAACTCGCGTTTTGTTTTGACGCAAGTTGAGATACGAAACGAAAAACCGAAACGCCCGCGCGAGCCGTTTCGACTTTTGCGCGGGCGTTTCGAATCAAACGAAGAACCAGGCGGCGAAATTTTGCGTTTCGCGGTTTAGATCTCAGAAACCAGATCTAAAAACTGCAGCGTTAATTTCACTTCGCCAACAGCATTACGGCGCGAGCACATCCAACGGAACAACTTGGACGCCGCGGTCGGTAACATAGGCTTGTGAGCCAAATCCAATGATTGCAACTTTCGAAACCGGCGGGTTGTTTCCGGCGGCAACCATACGTTCCTCGACAGCAACAAGATTGTCAGATGCCTCTTCTATTTGAGCAGAGCTGAGCTTAACTTCGACCGGGATCCAGGTCCCGCCAGGAGCCGCAATGACTGCATCGACCTCTAGATCACGAGAATCGTGATAGTGATAGAGACTCATTCCGTTTGCTCGCGCATAAACCCACAAATCATGGAGCGCCAGCGATTCAAAAAGTAGTCCAAGCGTCTTGAAATCTAGCAGCAAGGTCTCCGGAGTCGCCCCGAGCGCAGCGGCCGCCAGTGACGGGTCAGCAAGATGATGCTTCTTTGATTCTCTTAAGTGCACAGGAGATCTCATTGCTGGATTCCATGCGGGAATATCGCGAACGAAGCTGACCCGAGCGAGAAGAGATATATACGATGCCGCCGTTTGTCTCGATTCTGCCGAGAGCTACTACGCGCTCATGGGCGAGGGCTTCCAATCCGGGTCCATCGTGGGGGACCGAGAGACCAATGACGCGGCGCTCGCATATTGCCGCGCTCTGAGCAGCTCCGGCATCGCGGATATCCCGGCCTCCGCAAGCGACCTGCCGTTCCTCTCCTTCCTGCCCTACGCCATTGCCCAGGCGCCGTCCTTCCTTCCCTTCATCCCCTTCCTTCTCTCGTCGATACTCGTGCTCGGCGCCACAAGGCCCGGGACCCTGGCGGCGAAGGCGCCCGTGCCCAAATTCCGGCGCCTTATCCAGATCGTGTTTTCGATAATCGCCGCGGGGACCGCGATGCTCCTCGCCGGCCTCGCACCCGGGGGCATTTACGCCTTGGCCCTAAACGGCTTCGGGCAGATCGGGTACCCGATCGCCTTCTTCCATAACGGCGCGCTCACTACCACGACCGCGGGAAACGTCTTCACAGCCCTGCTTATCGCGCTTCTTGCGGGCGGAACCTTGATATCCGTTTGCTCCGCCGTCCTATCGACCGCAACGGGGCGCGTCCTCGCGGGCCCCCTTACCTCCGCGCTGCTTGTCGCGGCCCCGGCATTCCCGTTGCTGTCCGATTCGGCACTGGGGCATAATGCCGCGCTCGAGCTCCTGCCGCTGGCCGTGTTCTCGCCTATCGAGGCAACGGGTTACGTGGGATGCTTCCCGACAGAATTCATTGGCTCCGGTTCGGGCGGCGCATCGATGCTTGCCGTGGCCCTGG
>NZ_JBBNNA010000045.1:0-2964 GCF_040098065.1 Collinsella sp. CLA-JM-H32B
GTTCGGCTCGATGCCATCCATGGCGCCGACTTTCCCGTCTCGGTCATCCAGTCCAAGTGTGCAGTTGTCCTTGGTTCGGCTCGGGTCGATGTTCTCCCGACCCAGACTGGATGCATCGCGGCGGTAGTGCGCGAGCATATGGCCTACCGAGGTTGCCTTGTATTTCGCGATATGTGCCATTCGATTCCCTGACCCCAAGAGGGCTGCGGCGGCACAGCCCAGACCTTTAATCGCCTAAAGTCTAGCACGTTAGACCTTAGCTACGCTAAGGACGTGCCCTGCGGGGCTTCTCCGCAATCCTCCCAGCGGTCGAGATTGCTGCGCGTCATCGGCGGCGGCACCTCTTCCTTGCCCGCTCGGCTCCGCCGAGATGGAGGGGTGAAACCCCTCCAAACCACCCCGACGTATCGGTATCGGATATCGGATTCCCATGGGCGAGGTCGTAGTACCTCGCCCCCCCCGTGGTCATTTGTCATTTGTCATTTGTCACATTATTTTTCGGACGTAGTTAGCGAAAAATAATGAGCCGCCCGATTCTGCAGGTCTCATCCAGTCGAGACACGGGCAAGGAAAGGGTCGATGGAGCAGAGCGTCCATCGACCCTTAATCAAGTCTGGTCTATTCGGTTGGCCGTCGCGTCAATTCCGCAATCCGTGAACGAGTCGGCTTAGATCTGCGCGAGCGCAGACCACGCCGCCCCGTAGTCACGCATTGCTGCATTGACCCGACTACTCTTTGGCACCTGACTGTTCCACGCACTTGCGCTTACGTTCGGCGTTCAGATAGTTCCCGCGACAATAGCGCTCGAGAATCGAGTTGTACCCCACGATGATTTCGCGGTACTGCTCGGGAAACTCCCTCAGCGCCGCAGCCGTGAAATCGTTGATGGTCTCGAACCTCTCGCACATGATGAAGCCGACCAACTCGAAGAGCATGTCCTGCTTGTCCTTAGTCGAGAGTTGTTCGAGCTGACCAATGTCGAAGTTGTTTCCCTCGATGCGTGCTTCGACCGGATACAGCTCCTTGCCCTTCTTGCGACAGGAAGCCGTGTCGTGAATCAGATAGTCATACGCATGCCTGATGTTGTTGATTGGCTCGGCTGACGAACAGCACTTCTTGCCGTCCGCGCTCAATCGGTTCAAGACGTTGATGATTGCCTTGCGTGTCGTGTTGCCGCCCCAGACAACAATGACGTGCGCATGCGTCTTGCGCTGCTTGCTCTTCTGGTCATGGTCTATGTCGTGAACCGCATAAGCGAAAGGCACTTGAAGAATGTCGTCTATCTCGTCCTGCCAGTCATCGCGCATGTTCTCTGGGTAGCAGATGCCCTCCCAGAGCTTCACCTTCGTCTCGCCAGCGTTTGCCGCCATGCTATAATCTCCTTGTCTCGAATGCCCCTGCTGCCGCCAAGCTTGCTGGGGCTTTTCTTTTTTTATCTGCGCTTGTAAACCTCGCGTCTATGCGCAACATCGACCACGAGAATGACGAGCCTGCCGTCATTGATGTCGCACAGGATTCGGTAGTCACCGACCCTGTATCGCCACACGCCTGCCAAGTTTCCCGTCAATGCCTTGCCCCTGCTTCTTGGGTCTTCGAGCTTCGCTATCTCGTCAAGCTCGTCAAACACCCGCGCGGCAACGCCCTTATCGAGCTTGCGCATCGCCTTGTCGGCGTTCCTCGTGAAATCAATTCGCCAGGCCACAGTGCGCCCTTACCTCGTCGATGCTGTAGGTCTCAAGCCTGCCAGCACGATAGTCCTCGATATCCTTGAGAATCCCGTACTCGTACTCGAAACGGTCGATAGCTTCTTGCAGGGCTTCGTTAACGTAGAAGCTCCTCGACCTGCCAGTCTCCTTCGCAAGACGGCTGTAGCGCTCGTTCAACTCGGTTGGAATCCTCATTGATGTGACCGCGGTAGCCATGTCGCACCTCCTTGTCGTGTATTACAGGTACTACTATAACACATCATCTAGCCCGTCCGCGATACGTCCTCTGCGGCGCAACATGGTTACGGCTCAACGCTTTCGCCGCACGCGCGACTTCCGTGGCTTCCCTCGTCACATCATCCGAGCTGCGCTCGGTGCTCTGCGCCTTCCTGGGACGCATCAGCGCCCAGATTCGGTCTCCAAGCTCCTCAATTGCCGCTCTAGCTGCTCTCGCCGCTCCTGCGCATCGAGCAGCGATTGAATCGAGGATTGCGCCGCGTTCAGCGCGTCCCGCACCCTCGAACCTGCGAACATCGGCAGCGATGGGCTCCAGTTCCGCAACGTCTCGCGCAACCCCGTCCGCTCTTTGCCGAAGGCACTCCAATCTGTCGGTCTCCTCGTCGACCTGCATCCGCACGTCCGCGAGCCTGCGCTCGCCATCGGCGACCTGAGCCACCAGCTCGTCCCTGCGCGTCTCGGCATCGCGCACGAGCGCGTCGGCGCGCACCTGCGCGTCCGCGACGATGCGCGCCGCTTCTTCCTCGGCAGGCTGCACGACCGCCCTATCGACCGCGCCGCGCACCTTGTCGATATCGGCGGACTTGTCGGCGTAGACCCTCATCGCGCGGGTCTCGTCCCCCAGCTCGACCTCGGGTCGATAGCCCATGCGTTTTTCCAGATAGTCCCCCAGCTCCCCGTGCATGGTCTGGTAGAACGAGCGCGGGCACATCTTCTTGTAGTTGAAGCGCCCATCGAGTATCGGCGTGAACGGCACGTGCATATGATCGCGAACGGGCGAGCCGTCCTTGCGCACCTCGTCCCTGTGGACGAAACCGCCCATCATGTTCTCCTTGCCGAGCTTCTGTATCAGGAACCAGTAGGTATAGCCGAAAAACCTGCCCTCGTCCCCCTTGCGGACGTTTTCGGGCAGCGTCACGACCACATCAGCCATCACCACAGCGTCCTTGCGCACGGCACGTTTCCCCGCCGCCTTAGCGGCTTTATTGACCCCCTCAATGCGCCCCTCCACCGTTGCCCA